>JACPOX010000026.1 GCA_016191305.1 Legionella longbeachae
TTTATTGTATGACTAATCAAATGATTTTAATTGATCGTTTTCAATCGTATCAATTCATTACAGCAGGTGAGTATGATGAGAGAATTATTTATATCCCATCTCGTACAGAATCTAATAATTTAGATGAAGAAGATATCGTAGAATGTATTCCAAAAGTAAACGAAAATGTTGAAATATTTATGACATTAGAACAAGCACAACAGGCTGTTGAAGCGAAACAACAGTACCAAAATGATGAAAATAATAAACCTACTATTTTATATAAAACACCAGTTATTTTAGAAGCCTGCATTTACAAAGATGGACAAGTAAATCAACCCTGTCCGGTTAGATTTTTAACTTTTAAGCGAGTTATTTGTCCACCTAATGTAGCAGAAAATCGCATACCAGATATTTCGAAAAACTTTCAACATTCAGTTGTTGCTTTTATGAGTGCACTTAAACGAAATGAAACACTGTGGAATTTGAAAGTACCAAAAGTTTTGAGTAGAAAAATTATTGATGATTTGACTGATCTTACTCAGCAATATCCAAAACCAAAATCAAATTCATATTGTAATATATTATAATTTCGCGTCTTAAAATCGAAATTAAGAGGAACCTATGTCTTATACGCAGATGGATAGATCATGTTTTGAATCAGATTTAGCAAATGTCATTTTAAAAAATCCTGACTTATTTAAATCTGTAGATAAAGTTTCTCAGTCAATTATTATGCTTTTAAAAAATAAGAAAAATTATCAAGAAATTACTAAAGACCATTCCATTTTAGATGAAACCATTTCTGATTTGCTTTTTAGTGAAAGTAGTTTTGGTACCCTTGGTTCTTCAATCAATTATTGTAAAACGCCAACAGGATTAATTGATAACATTATTACTGCCCTAGAAACAAAACAAAATTTACAGCTTGTTTTACATATTCATCAGATTTTTATAAAAAAAATTTTTAAACATCTGCCAGATAAAACATCAATCTTCGCAGACATGCAAATTGTAGATGCAAAAGAGCTTACGCTTTCGCAAGAATATGCAAAAAAAATAAAAACAAATCCAGATGAAATTGATATTTATTACAAGGAAATTTCTAAAAAAATATTTAGTAATGATTTATTTAAACGTCCTTATCGGAAACAAGGAAAACATAATGGTGAAAAAACCACGCGTATTGGGATTGCCCCACATGGGGAATGCATATTTTCATCTGAAACAGATATTCATGAGAATGCTCTAGGTAGGTTTCAACCATCGCCAAATGCAAATTGGACAATGGAAATTAACAAGAATAAATTACCCTTTGTTTCAGGTCCTTCAGGACATGCAGCTTTGTCTATGATACTTGTTGTGACAATAGGCAATTTGAATCAAGAAGAAATGAAGCAATATGCAACTGCATTAATTGGAGAAATAACTGGCGGTGGTTATCATACTCTCGGTGAAATTATGAGCGTTTGCCAAAAGGCAGGTATACCCTATAGTCATAATAACTATATTGATTTCTTACCTAAGTCTTTCTTATGTTCAAATGCATATCAATTTTTTAGAGAAAAATATGAAGACAATTCGCTTTTTGGCAAAATAAGCAAGTTCTTTTTAAAATATTCTGCCGACCTCGTTAACAATTGTCCTAGTTATTTTCAAGAAACAACAAAGCACCATTGGCAGTCTTCTCAATTTCTACTAAATTCCATGCAAACAAATAATAATCAAGTGAAGTTATTATCTGATAATGGAAGTTTAGGCTTATTGTCTAATAAATGATTCATTGGGCTTTATGTAAAGTGGGCTTAAAGTACAGAAATGGGAGTAACTACAACTCCCTGCGTTTATAACGTATAACGGCTGTTTTGACTAGATCATGTCTCATTATTTGCTATGCCAATATATGGCTCGTTGGGTAATGACGGCATTGAGTTGAACATCCCAAGGCTCTAGATCAATATAATCTACACGTTGAAATTGGTATCCCACACCAAATAATGAACATTTTCCCTTGTTTTTAAAGGTCCGATCGTAGTATCCAGCGCCCATTCCCAGACGATTACATCGGACATCAAAAGCGACTAGAGGAATTAGCACCAAATCTAAGTTTTCTATAGGGATCGCCAAATCCAGACTAATATCTGGTTCAGCAATGCCATAACGATTCTTTTTAAAAAGGGTGTTCGGTGTTGCCGGTAAGAAGAAAAGAGTTAAATCATCTTCCTTTAAAACAGGAAAGTAACATATTTTTTCATGTGATGATGCATGGTGCCATAGCGATGCTAAATCAATTTCCTTATTGGCCGCAGCATAAAATGCAATATTTTTGGCATTCTTATATTGCTCCAAGGAACGAATACGAGAACAAATTTGAATCGAAGCCGCAGTGTTATATGAAACAGATAACTTAGAGCGTTTTTGTTTCATCGTGTCTCTTAAGATTTTTTTTGTTGGGTCTGTCATATAAGTATTAATGTGTTACTCTTTTTAAATTATCAGTGCTTTGTTATAAAAGTGCAAGATTTTGCTACGACAAATCGAAATTCGGTGGATTCTCTAATCCCAAATTATTTGATATAATACAAAATTAAATGGCATGTTCTGATTTAGCTCTGGCTTAAGAACAAACTTTGAAGTGGATTTTAACAATAATGCATGGATGTATAGCTCTTTCCTAATTGCTTCTAAATATCCTGGATCCATATCAAAAGCCTAAATAAACAGTAACCATGGACAATAAATCAAATGGATTTAAAACGATCAATAATTTTCGCGCTAAGCTTGCCCCTTATCCTTTTACTGGTATCTCCCCTGGTTTTTTATTTTGGAAACCATTTAGAGTTTACGACTAATCTTCTTGACACGTTCTTGTTTCTATTCATTACCTGTATGGCCGCCACAGCAATTTTATTTGGTTTGTTATTGATAATTTCCAGATGGCCAATTCTTTATACAGTTATCTCCGGGGCTTTGGTGGGACTTGCGTTGTGTGTTTGGGTGCAAAGTCAGCTATTTGCTTGGGATTTTGGTCCGATGGATGGGAATGGAGTCGACTGGAGTAAATGGAACACCCAAGCCTATTTGGAATTACTAGTCTGGTTATTTCTTGTCAGTGCTGCTATCACTCTCTCATTTCGATCTAAAAATAAGTTACTTATTTTGGCACAAGGCAGTTTGCTGTTAGGGATTCTATCAATAACTTCTGCTTGGTTGAGTTCGGACTATCATCCTAAGAAAAATAATGATCAAGCTGCTGCAGAGAGTCTTTTTTCCTTTCATGAGAAGAATAATAAGCTCTTGATAATTCTAGATACTTTTCAATCTGATATTTTTAATGAGATAGCACAAAATTGGCCCGAGGAAGTGGCTTTTTTACGCGGGTTCACTTTTTATCCAAACACAGTTGGCGGTTATCCAAGTACAATTGCTTCTTTGCCATTAATCCTAACGGGGCAATTTTACAAAAATGAAATTCCTAGGAGTACAGAGTTTGATGGGATTAAAGCCAAAAAAGCATTCATAATGTCTCTTGGGGACAAAAACTGGTCACGGATTAGTAAGCAACAGTTGCTATTGCTTAATGGCGGTCTATTCCGAGTTGCACCAACCAAATTAAAGTCTGCGTTTTATGATAAACATAAGTGGCTCAGTATAGATCTGATTGGTGATGATTTGCGTTTTTTGACAGCGCTTGAAAAAAACGCCAAGATTAATTCTAATAATCGAGGTGAGTTCAAATTATATCATTATTCGGGTGTCCATCCTCCTTACCAGGTTAATGAATTTTTAAAATATGAAAAAGACATGCCTTTCACAAGGGAGTCTTATGTGCGTCAGGCGCGAGGAGTTTTGCGATTTTTGCACAGAAATTTCGAGCTGCTTCACAAGCTGGGCATTTATGATTCTACTGAGATTTTGGTTATTGGTGATCACGGGAACGGATTTTGGCCAGTAGATGTCCACGGTTCTGCAGATACATTAGGTGATAATATAAAAATGGAGGTACTTGGTGCCTCACGTCCCCTTTTTTTATATAAATCAAATTCTTCGCTCTCCCCCCTTACTTCTTCCAATAAACCGCGTCACTTAGCTGATATAGTATGTATTCTTTCCGGGAATGACAGTAAATTTCAATGTGGAGCTGATGGTTTATCAAAAATAGATGTACAGAAAAAACGTACTTTTCTATTCTATCAGTGGAGCGATCCGCTTTGGAACAAAAAGTACCTTCCGCCCATGTCAGAGTATGTTATCAATGGTGATGTAAGAAATATACAATCGTGGAAAAATCTTAATCGAGAGTATGTTGCGGGTACTGTAAAGAAACTGACTAAATTTGTTAAATATAAATTAGGTATGCCTCTAATTTTCTCTCAGGGTGGCAATGTAGAGAAATTTCTAAAACAAGGTTGGTCTGTACAAGAAGCAGATCATCGTTGGACTGATGGCTTTCAAAGCCGACTGGGTCTTTATATAAAACAAGAAAAATCACAGTCCTTATTATTGCGATTGCATGCTAATGCACTTCCAACCAAAGAGAGACAACCACAAAAAATTAAAGTTCTAGTGAATGGACATCAAATTGCTTTGTGGACGATGTTAGAGAAGGATTGGTTTGAGGCGGTTATTCCTGCAAAAATAATAAACAAAGGATTACTGGATATTATGTTTGTCATTTCTGATCCCACTTCTCCAAGTGAAATAAGTGAATCTTTAGACAGTCGTAAACTGGGAATATCAGCTCAAGAGTTGATTATTGATAAGATAAAAAGAGCCTAATACTATGAAACCCTACGCAGAAGAGTACATGCCCCATCAATCATCCTTTCGTGATCCTTCAGGGTTTATTTTTACCCATCAAGGAAACATTCACAGACAGGTAAATTTAATTTATCGCCCTCATTATGATCATCTAATGCATTCGGGGTTGTATAAGAAGTTAATAGATAAAAATTGGCTTGTTCCGCATACAGAACTGGAGTCTGCTCCGTTTTCCGAGGAAGCTTACAAGATCTTACTTCCTATGCAGCTTCAATTTATTTCTTATCCTTATGAATGGTCCTTCAGTCAACTGAAAGATGCAGCTTTACTTACTCTTGATCTACAAGAGCTTTCAATGAAGTATGGTATGACCATTAAGGATGCTTCTGCATACAACATACAGTTTGAACAGGGACGTGCGATATTCATGGACACACTTTCCTTTGAAATATATGAAGAGGGGCAGCCTTGGGAAGCCTACAAACAGTTTTGCCAACACTTTCTGGCACCACTGGTTTTAATGTCAAAAAAGGATATAAGGCTAGGGCAGCTTTTGCGAGTTTATATTGATGGCATCCCTCTTGATCTAGCAAGTTCTTTGCTCTCAAAACGTACGTGGACAAATCCCGGATTATTAATGCATCTTCATCTCCATGCAAGAATGCAGAAGTTTTATTCTCAAACAAGTAAAACGAAGCATTCAAATAATCAACGAAAAGCGCAACTTAGTAAGAAAGGATTTATGGGACTTTTACACTCTTTGCGTCAAACAATTAAAAAACTTGAGTGGAAACCTGTGGGTACAGAATGGGCAGATTACTACCAGGCAACAAATTATTCAGATTCTTCATTTGAAGAAAAGAACAGAATCGTGAAGCAGTATTTGCAATTGATCAAACCAAAAGTAGTTTGGGATCTTGGGGCTAATACAGGACATTTCAGCCGTTTGGCTAGTGAAATGGGGGCAACTACAACCTTAGCTTTTGATATTGACCCAGGAGCAGTGGAAATAAATTATCGAATGATAAAAAAGCATGGACACCAATCGTTGCTTCCTCTTTTACTGGAATTAACCAACCCGACTCCAAATTTAGGCTGGTCTAACAAGGAACGCGATTCTTTGATGGATCGTGGGCCTGCCGATTGTATTATGGCGCTTGCATTGATTCATCACTTGGCCATATCAAACAATATACCCTTAAACCGTATCGCTTCATTTTTTGCCCAAATAGGTGATCACTTAATTATTGAGTTTGTACCCAAATCAGATAGTCAAGTTAAAAGATTACTGCAATCGCGAAAGGATATTTTTGAAAACTATACGAGAAAAAATTTTGAAAATGTGTTTAGTACTTATTTTTCCATAAGTTGTATCAATGAAGTGGCGGGATCTGAACGAATACTTTACTTGATGACAAAAAATAATNNNAGTATATATACTACTTCTGCATTAACATTCTTATTATTAAATAGTGCGCCTGCCTATGCCTATTTGGATCCAGGGACTGGAAGTGTGATTATACAGGGTGCTATAGGTGCTATTACCGCAGGTATAGTGATAATAAGAATTTATTGGTATCGATTACTTAGTTTGTTAGGTTTTAGAAAGAACGTAGAGAAAGAAAAGATTGAAGAATAAACGAGTATTAGTCATACAATCATAATGTTTGTGGCCATTGCGCCACAAAACTCGTTCTTGTTTTAACCAATCAAAAAAGCTTACTTTATCCTTGGAAGTTCCTTAAAAGAGAAATTTTTTTTAAAAAAAAACTAGGCAAGAAAAAAAAAATAAGGTATATAGCCGTCCTAGTTTTTATGATCTTAATCGAGGATCGTGGCATCCAGGAATTTATTCCAGGTAAAGTATAACTCATTGAGAGAATAGTATGAGTGATTTGTTTGAAGAAGACGAAGATGCGGTTGTAGAAGTTGGAGAAGACTTCATTGACGAAGATGGTGAAGTTGATGTTGAGGCTGAGGTTATAGAGACTGATCCTCATGGTTTGGATGCACGTAGGCGCTTGGAAAATATGTTGGATGAAAAACGTTTGCGTGATGAACTAGATGATTTTGTAGATTACTAAAATATATTTATGAAACGTACACGAGTGCTCTTGGATGGGGGAGAAAATAGTTTTGTGTTGCCTGCCGATGATCGCATTTTTTTAGGCGAAGGCTTGTTTGAAACACTTAAGGTAGTGAGTGCCAAACCTTGTAGTGCTTATTTGCATTGGCAACGGTTGGCTGACTCTGCAGAAAAGTTGGGTATCCCCTTTGATATTTCATTTGAGCATTGGACAGAGTATTTACTTCACAATATTACCCAAGATAATTTATATCATGGAGGTATTAAAGCAATTTTAAGTGGAGGGTCTGCCCCTAGAGGATTAGCTGTTCGTGGACAGATAAGCCATTTAATGTTTCAAACTTTTAACTATACTGTTGAAACTCATCCATTGCGCTTGGTTACTATGCCTTGGCTAAGAGATGCCGCTAACCCTGTTTATCAGGTTAAATCGATCAATTATTTAGAGGCGATATCTGCTCGTCACCAGGCACTTGCTTTAGGCGCTGATGATGCCTTATTTTTAAATTTGCAGCACAATGTTACTGAAACAACATGTGCTAATTTATTCTTGATTAAGGACGAGCAACTGTTTACCCCTCCCTTAACAGATGGTGTACTTGCTGGGATTACTCGCTTAAGAATTCTAAATCTATCGGAGCAACAAGGCATAAATTGTTTAGAAGTTTCTTTGACTAAAGCAATGCTTAAAGAAGCTGATGTTGTTTTTGTAACGAATTCGTTGCAAGGAATTCGTCCGGTCCTCTCTTTGGATGATTTTATTTTTGCAGTGGATCATCCTTTGTTAACCCAATTAATTTCTTCTTTGAATATTTGAAACGAAATCGATTCAGTTGTAATAACTTTAATCCGCACAATATCAAAATGGCTAAACCCGATATAATAATTCCGCTGTTCCTAGAGAAAGTTTCTTTGTTTAATAAAGCCCCCATTCCTGCATAGCCAAAATAGGTATATATAATTTCGGCTGGAATGAGAAAAATAAATGTGGTTATAAAGTAAATTCGAAATTTTATTGCAGTTATTCCTAAACCATAATTGACTAAATTAAATGGGACAATGGGAAATAATCTCAGAAAGGCTACAAACATCCAACCTTGCTTATCGACTTCAGAAATTAATTTATCTAGTTTTTCTCCCTTTTTTTTAGAAAACCAGTCATATATTAGGTGTCTGGTAATTAAAAAAGAAAAAACAGCACCGCAAGTGGCACCAACTAAGTTAAATATTGTACCAAGAAAAGGGCCAAAAATCGCCCCGCCTGCCAAAGTTATTACCATTGTGGGCAAGAGCATAATCGATGCTAAGCTATAAATAATTAGAAAAAGAACAGGTGCAAACCAGCCTAGATGCTTAACCCAGCTCATGATTTCTAAGGAATACTTTTGAAAAAAGAATGCGCTAGTAATCAGAGAGACCAAGACTAAAACAATGAATAATGTTTTAATTGAGTATATTATTTGGTATTTCATAAGTTCCATTTATGTAGTCTGGTGAGCTGCAGTTTAGATCACAAAGCCATGCTATCTAAAATCAATTTATCAAGAAGTTTATTATACACAGTTAAGCCTTGCAATCTTGCAAAATTACAATCGATTAGGTATAACCAAGACGAATTTTTACAAGAGAAAAAAACATGGATCTAAAGACCTGGAAGGAAAGACAAAAGCAACGTATGCGCGGCTGGATTAAAGCAATGTTGGTTTACTGGTTTAAAGTAGAAGTGCATGGAAATTATCAACCTGAATCTAATTCAGTTATTATTGCTAATAGAACCTCAAAAATTGATTTGCTTTTACTCGCGGCTTTTTTACCTGAACGATTGACGGTTGCTTTTGCCCCAAGTGCATTAGGTATGCTATGGATGAAAATCATGACCCTATTTGCGGATGTGATTGCCATTGACTCCACCAGTGCTTTAGCAGTCAGACCTTTAATAAAAGCGATACGCGAAGGGAAGCGCTGTGTTATTTTTCCTCAAGGAATAAAACTGGAAAAAGAGAGTTTGAAGGTTTTTGATGGTCCTGGAATGGTATTGCAAAAAGCAGGATCTTCCGTTATTCCGATAAGGATTGATGGGGCGCAATACAGTCTTTTTTCGATTAGTAAAGATAAACATATTATTCGTCTATTCCCCAAAATTGTTATTCACATACTACCGCCGCAATCTTTTGTACAAGATAAAAACAAATGTCTAGATAGAAATGCAATGAGTACACGTTTATTTCGCTTGATTAGTGAATTAACTTGCGCCAACAATTTTCACTCCATTCCTTTGTTTGAAGCCCTGATTCAAGGAACTGCGTTAGGAACAAAGAATCATACAAAAATAGAAGATGTAAATCGTGCTCCATTAACACCCAAGCAATTTCTTGCTCGTTGTTTTATTTTGGGTCGACAAATCAAAAAGCAAACTCATGTTGGAGAGCATATAGGTATCATGTTGCCGACAACAATTGCTGGGATGGTCACTTTTTTTGCATTACATGCCTATCGACGTATACCTGCCATGCTTAATTTCAGCCTGGGGTCTCATAACTTATTAGCTACTTGCAAAGCTGCAGAAATCAAAATTATTTATACTGCGAAACAATTCATTGCCACTGCAAAACTGGAAAGTTTGGTTGATGAATTACAAAAAGCAGGAATTACAGTTTATTTTCTGGAGGATTTTAAATCTTCTATTAAACTAGGCCACAAACTTTCTGGCGTTATCAAAAGTAAGTTTCCTTCTCTGGTTTATAAATTAATAGGTGATCCTGTAAGTGCAGAAGATACAGGGGTGATATTATTTACTTCTGGTTCGGAAGGACTTCCCAAGGGAGTTGTTTTAAGTCATGCTAATTTATTGGCTAATTGTGGGCAGTTAACTTCGCGAGTGGATTTTTCTTCTGGGGATAAATTTTTTGATGCGCTGCCTATTTTTCATTGTTTTGGATTAACCGCTGGAGCTATTCTTCCACTAATCTATGGAATCAATTGTTTTTTTTATCCTTCACCTTTGCATTACAAAATAATTCCAGGATTAGTTTATCAAACTGGAGCGACTATTATGTTTGGTACGGATACCTTCCTAACGGGTTATGCTCGCACAGCCGAACGTCATGACTTTAGTAGTGTTCGTTATATTTTTGCAGGTGCTGAGAAAGTGAAGCCAGAAACTATTCGTCATTGGATAGATACATTTGGGGTGAAAATTTATGAAGGATATGGGGCTACAGAAGCCTCTCCTGTGATTTCAACAAATTGTCCATTAGCGTTTATTCCGGGTAGTGTAGGAATGTTATTACCCTTTATGGAAAGTCGCATTCAGCCTGTAGAAGGAATTATGACAGGTGGACGTTTACAATTGCGTGGCCCCAACATAATGCGAGGTTATTTGTCCTCTGAAAAGGCTGGAGTGATTGCTCCAGACGATGGTTGGCATGATACAGGCGATATAGTGACTATGAATGAAGATGGATTTATCACTATAGCCGGGCGGGCAAAGCGCTTTGCTAAAATTGCGGGTGAAATGGTTTCTCTCACTGCAGTGGAGGGAGTTGCTGCATCAATTTGGCCTGAATTATTGCATGCTGCGGTGAGTAAAAGCAGCCCTAAAAAAGGAGAGCAAATTATTTTATTTAGTGAGGCTGCTCATGCAGACAAAAACAGTTTTATTAAAAAAATCCAGGAACTGGGGTATTCTGAGTTGTTAATTCCGCAGCAGATTTATCCAGAGAGTAAAATTCCTGTTTTGCCTTCAGGAAAAATTGATTATTTCACGATTGAAAATACACAGGTAACTTAAAAGGTATCAATTTGTGAATTAATAGCAGAAGAACAAATATTACTTAATACACTCTTAAGTTTATTAACTTACAATATGATTCAAATTGAGCATATTGCTTGTATAGAAACCAAGACTGAGTGAGTTATGAACATTTTCACAAAATTTAAAGGTGGATTTATTGAAGTCTACACGCATGAGGATCCACCACCATCTGTCGAATTACAATCAAATAAAAAACCTTATATTGTATTTAAGTGCCAACGAAATGAACAAAGTGTAAATTATTTAGATGATCATTGTAAACAGTTTAAGTCCTTGGGTAATGTGGTAATACAAAATAACGCTCTTTCTATCAAGATAACTAGTAAACGTAAGGTGGCGGAGGCCATTAAACTATTTCGATCTGATTCTAACTATAAAAATGAACATAATAATGAATTAATGGAAAAATTTATTAAAATAGAAAGCTCATTGCGTCAGGGAAACACAATAAATATACCACCTGTTAAAAGTAAAGATGTTGAAAAGTACGCTTTTGATTCAATGCAAATAAATAATGAGGTATCCGCCCATACGACAGGTTTTATTAAAAATAAGACAAAAGATCAGCGAGTTCTTTTTAAAGAAGCACTCTATGGAAGACGCATTGCGGAAATAGAAGTCTTCAATGGTTTGTGTTTTCGCATTTTACTCAACAAAGCAACACCTAAGGTTAGGGGACTTCATAATAAAGAAGGTCTGCACCTTGGCGTGATATCACATGAAATTCCTAATTTTCAATCAATCTATGATTATGCCGAAAAATATCAGAAAGCACCTAATAAGAAGGCTCTGGTTGAAGCACATCTAGGCAAAGTATTAGCTGCAGCCTATTGTGAAGAAGAAAATGATTTACACGCAGGGAATATAGGCTTCGATTCAGAAAATTTAAAGACTTATAAAATCGATCATGATCAAGCTACTTGGCCAATATCCTACAAGTACGTTTCTATATACTCTAATAAAAAGCCTGCGGTTGATACCTTTCCTATCACACAGTATGATATTAATCATTTTCCGCAATTGAAAGATGCCTCACCACGAAATTTTGCCCATAATGATAACCAAGAGGCACTTGATATCACTGGTATTGAGAACGATGATCTTTTTATCAAAGATGTATTTTCTATTTTTCTCAAGCGAGCTTTACTCACGGAATCCATCTATCAAAAGATGGCAGAAGCAACAATTACCAATGTGAAACTGCAAAAACAATTGGTTGAACATAAAACAAAACGTGGTCAACTTTTACGCGCTGAATTGATTAAAAATAAAAAATTCTGTATTTTTATATTGAATCATCCTGAGTTGAAAGAAGAGATAATAACTGAGTTCAATAGTTATAATAATGATTATAAAGAAAATAGTCCCTTACGTATTAATGTTGACGAATTAGCGGATCAATACGACCAATTAACAAAGGAATGTGAAAGAACAGTACCTATAAAAGCGTTCAATAAAGCGCTCGAGTTGTTTAAAAACAACCTCCACCAATTAAACTCAAACGATAATAATTGCAAATTATACGAAAAAGGAAATCAGTTATTGCAACAGGTTCAACAATTGGTGGATGACGATATAAACTCTTTGCCTTTAATGATCACGGTACTAGAATCCACTAATGCATACTTGCAGGGAGATATAACTGCCGAGGATTATCATAAACAGGCAGACACAGTCCAAAAAATGCAAACACCGGTCCTATCCTTTATTGGTAATCTCATGAAAACGATTGGATCCATGGTTGCTCTCTTGGGCGTAGTGCTCTCTTTTACACCTGTTGGACTGTTCCCTGGGGTTATCACAACGGGTTCCGGCATTGCTCTTGCTGGTCTTGGAATGTTTTGTAACCGAAAAATGGGGGCATCAAAGGTAATGAATGAACTCGCCAATGAGAAAGAAATTGTTGCATTGAAGTCATAATAAACAAAATAACCCTTAACGGCGTATGTAATTTTTTAAGTTACCAGTAAAAAAAGTGTCCCATTACATACCTAGTGAACGTTTAATGGTGTCAACTAGGTGAACGACTATCTCAAAGGTAGTTGCTAGGGTTGAAGCGCACAGCGCGCTTCTTTTAACGCCATGACGTGTACGTTTACATTCTGGTATTTTCTAGTTTTGCAAAACATAACTTCCTGGCGCATCCATTATTGGTTGCAATGGTAATTGGCTAAAGTCTGGAGCCGAGATGGATTTTCCTGAATGAGCTTTTAGCCATTTTAGCCATTCTGGCCACCAAGAACCAGGGTGTTCTGTTGCATGTTCCAACCATTGTTCTGCGCTCGCAGGAGAATGATGATTTACCTTATAAGCATATTTCTTTGATTCAGGTGCATTGATAATTCCTGCAATATGTCCTGAGCTTCCAAGAACGAAGCGTTTAGGGCCACTCATTAGCTGAAAGCCTTTATAAGTGGTTTTCCATGGAGCGATATGATCTTTTTCAGTGGAAAGGAAAAAAGTGGGAATATCGATACCACTGACATCAATCGGTGTATGGTTTAGATGAATTTTACCTGGTTTTGCCAGATCATTATGTAAATACATCCATCTTAAATATTGTGAATGCATTGTTGCTGGCATATTGGTTGAATCTGAGTTCCAGTACAAGATGTCAAAGGGTACTGGGTTTTTACCACGGAGATAATTTTTAATAAAAAAGGACCATATCAAATCATTTGCTCTGAGGGAATTGAAGCTTGAGGCCATAAATTTTCCAGCAAGATAGCCCTTGGATTTCATTTCATCTTCCAATTTTTTAATCTGTTGCTCATCAATAAAAACTGCAATATCACCTGGGTCACTAAAATCTATCATTGAAGCTAAAAAAGTGGCACTACGAACGGAGTTGTCTTGATGTGCTTTATTATAGGCGAGGAGCATCGAAAGGAGCGTCCCTCCAATACAAAATCCAACTGTATTTACTTGGTCCACTTTGAGTTGTTTTTGAATGGTGCTTATTGCGGTTAATGGTCCTTCTTGTAAATAATCATACAAATTTTTATGAGAGAAGCTTGAGTCTGGATTAACCCAAGAAATGATAAATACAGTAATTCCTTGCTTCACCAACCAACGGATCAATGAATTATGTGGACTTAAATCGAGAATGTAATATTTGTTAATCCAGGGTGGAATTATGAGAAGAGGAACAGATTTCACTTTTGTTGATTGAGGCGTATATTGAATGAGTTCCATCATGCTGTTACGATAGACTACTTTTCCAGGTGTTATGGCAATATTTACTCCAAGTTTGAACGCTTCTTTATCCGTCATTTTTATCATTAATCGTGTTGAACCTACTTCCAGATCAGAAAGCAGATTATGCAGTCCATGTAGCAAATTTTTGCCATGACTTTTCAATGTTTCATCCATAAGCTGTGGATTGGTATGAATAAAATGGGCAGGGGATAATGCATCTAAATATTGTTTGGTAAAAAATTGGAGACGTTTTGCTGTATTTTTGTCAGGGTACTCCATCTTTGCAAATAAAATATTCATATGCTGACTGGCTAAGAGGTAATGCTGGGTTAACATATTAAAAAAAGGGTTATTTAACCAATCCTCTTCGTTAAAACGTGGATCATTAATTGGCATGGGAGTCCCTTCCAACCAATGCTGGAATTGAGATTGCACTAGCTTAATCGCATCTTCCCAATAAGCAATTTGCATTAGCCAAACTTTTTCTGGATTTTTTAAAAGAATGGAGACTACATTTTGGAACTGTTCGGTTAAATCAATATACTGATTGACTAATACAGGAAGTTGTAAGGGGGCTTCTTTAATATCGGAAATAATTTGCAGACTCTTTTCTGCAATTGCTTGCAATAGCATTCCAAGCTCTTTGTCATGGGTCATCCATAATCCTATAAACAAATATATAAAGTCCTATTTTGGTTTGTTTCTTTTTGTTTATCAAGTACTCTTTAGAGGAGGAGATGCGGGAGATAGCAAAGCACGAGTCAATAACTATATTTACGCTGCTAAAGACTCATGCATTTCGGTGGGCTATGGGAATCAATGCAGTCGATTCAACTGCATTAGGATTATTACTTAAAAGCCCTCACGCAACGAATAAAAAACGACAAATTTTTTGATTCATAAAGTTGTTGATTGAATAAAAAAGAATCGCTAAACATTTGAAACCAGACATAGTCTTGGTGCTCCCCGGCAGATACTCCTGTTGCACTCCAATAAGTTCCATTAGATAAATTCACATTAGGAATGTTATTATAAACTAAATTAAGTTCCATATTTTGCAATTTTGGAGTCTCTAAGGTACCACATCCTGAGCCAATACCGAATGTATCATATCC
>JACPOX010000032.1:0-16189 GCA_016191305.1 Legionella longbeachae
ATTAAGAAGATTATAGAGAAAAAATATACTTCTTACATAGGTTCCTTTTGGCGTCAAAGAGCTGAACCGGTTAAAGAATATTTAAAGAATAGCACACATGAAAGTGGTGATAATCGGTTGGCTTATATTTTAAGCTCGGGTCAACATCAAGATGGAGCATTGAATATTGCGCTTATAGAAGGACTTACTCCTCTGATGTTGCAAGAACATCCAATACCAAGTATTGATATTGCAATCCGAGATAAAAGTTTTAAAGAGGGTATAGCCGATTTTACTAAAGATGTGGTTTTTTTTGCTAAGAAAGATAAGCGTTTTACTCATGCTTATAGTGATAGTGGGATGTCATTGCTTTATAAAGCTATTTATGATTGGGTTGATACACTAACGGAAAAATCCTTTAAGAGTTTAATCAGCTCCACATTAAAACAGTATGAGTTGGGTTTGTCAGGTTTGTCAGGTTTTTTGGGAAGGTCCAGAAGAAAAGAAGTTGAAGGATATCTCGATGGGAACACTCATGCAAAAGCCTTAGCAATGATCTTTATGAATGGGCTAGATTCTTCCTCTTTAAGCGAATGCTTGTTTGTTAAAATAATACAAAATATTAAAAAGGAAATTAATAAATATCCAGAGCTATTGCAAGATCAAAAATATAAATTGGTCCAACATTTTAATTTGGCTGAACATCAGTTGTTTTATCTTAGTAATATAAAACATCATCCTGAGACTATTATTGCTTCACATCATCAATTAAAAATTCCTAATGAGTTAACTTATTAAAATAACATTAGGTCTCTTGCAAGAGACCTAATGTTATTTTAATGTGCAAGATAACTCAAAATCAGCTGATGGGTCTCCTTTTAAATTTTGATTGTCTCTGATAAGTGAAGGTGCTTTTTGGGCAAATAATCCATTAGTAAAACGAGTTCCAGTGGATATTATTTTATTGCCAATAGCCAAACAAAATGGATTCTCTAGGATCAGGCCTAGCATGACTAATCCACCGCCAAAAATTCTTGTAAGCGCAGAAAAACATTTAAAAATAAAGGCGGTATTAGTTTCTGGTGCCGCTATTGGTTTCAGTAGCTTGTTAGATACTATAGGCTCGAAAGTATTCGACTCGCTATTAAACGCATGAACTTCCCCTTCTTCAAAAGCATAAATCCAGGCATGTAGTTCTATTGCATCGCAATTCAATTTTGATTGAACGAGAGGAATACTTTTCAGATGTTCTATCTGTAATAGTATATTCTCAGCGATCGCCTTCTCAAGAAGACTGTTGTCTTTCTTGGGATTGAATTGGCTAATTATTTCTTCTCGTTTTGGTCCGTGTGTAAGCCAATCAGTTACTAGAGGCATCGAACGTGTTGTATCCGGCTGAAGTAGCCCTTGCATTGCACCACATTGGGAGTGTCCGCATACAATAATGTGTTTAATATTTAAGGCTGTGAGTGCATATTCAATTGTAGATAGCTCACCCCCTGGATTCGGGTAGTTGGGAATAATATTTCCGGCATTTCGTATAACAAAAATTTCACCTGGTTTAGATTGAGTAAGCTGATGAGGGACGATTCTAGAGTCAGAACAGGTGATAAAAAGTATCTCGGGGTTTTGTCCTAAGTGCAACTGTTCATATAAAATTTTATTTTTTTTGTAATCTGTTTCATGGAATTTACGAACGCGCTCTTCTAATTTAAACATAATTATCTCCATATTTAGAATTTAAATTTTAGCATTTGATTTTATTAGTGACAGGTGCTGAATGACGGCACTTCCTTAGTAACATACATAATAAGGCTCTTGCCAGGTATATTTTTCTATGCCAACATCAGATCATGATAATTTTGGGGGGTTATTGTTATGTTAAAAAAAATCATGGGTTTGACTCTTATATTTATCGCTTATGATGCATTTGCTCTAAAAGAATTAGACTTATATCAAGCTCCATTAAGCAGTTTAAATCGATTTCCGATCAAACAGCAATCTAAAAAAAGAGCATATAACCTTCTTGCTCCAACTGCAGAAAAAAATTCATTACAACAAGTGAATCAAACCCAAGAACACTCAAAAACCATAACACGTTATCAACAAATGTTTAGAGGAATTCCCGTTGTTGGCGCACAAATTATGATTAGTAAAGAAGATGGTCAAGTAAATGGCTATTTACTCGATGACATCCAGCTGAACACGCAGCCAAAGTTAAACCCACAGCAAGCTATGGATTTGGCTAAAAATTCCTGGTTTAATTTAAATCCCCAATTGCTTACTTATGAAGAGAATAATGAATTACAAATCAGGGCAGGCAAAGATGATGAACTTAAATTAGTATATCAAGTTTCATTTAGAACAACCCTTAGTGATAACAAACCTGCCTGGCCATTTTTTATTGTAGATGCGCAAAGTGGAGAAATAACCCAGCAATGGAATAATATAAAAAGCTATATGGATACTGGTCCTGGTGGGAATGAAAAAGTTCATGAATATTGGTATGGATTAGATGGATTACCCTTTTTGAATGTAACGCAAACAGAAAATCAATGCGTTATGGATACGGCTATGGTGAGGTTAGTTCATCTGGGCTCTGCTTGGGATTGGAATGACCTGTTAAATATGCCTTATCAGTATAGCTGTAATCATAATACTGAAGAAAACACCAATGGCGCATTTTCACCAACGAACGATGCTTATTATTTTGGTCATACTATAGTGAATATGTATAAAGACTGGTATGGCATCAATGCCTTACAAAATCCTAATGGCTCCCCTAAGCAATTAGTCATGCGCGTACATTTCGGGGAAAGTTATGATAATGCCTTCTGGGATGGACAGTTCATGTCTTTTGGAGATGGAGATCAAAATAATCTTTATCCTTTGGTGTCATTGGATGTGGCAGGTCATGAGGTCACACATGGTTTTACTGAACAACATTCGGGTCTTGAATATCATGATCAATCGGGCGCATTGAATGAATCTTTATCAGATATGGCTGGTCAAGCAGCAAGAGCTTATCTTCTGGAAAAGTTTCCCCAGCTTTATAATAAAGTTTATTTGCAGCCTAACATAGTCACCTGGGGTATTGGTGAAACTATAGTTCGAGATACATTTGGTAAGGCTTTGCGTTTTATGGATTTTCCTTCTTCAGATGGTAGTTCCGCGGACTGTTTTAATAAAAGTTTGGCACGGCGACATGGTGCATACTGTGCCATTAGTTATTCTGAATTAGTCATGTATGCAAGAGTACATATTTCTGATCCTCAAAAAAGACAAGCTTATATTGTTCACACTGCAAGCGGTATTTTTAATAAGGCTTTTTATTTATTAGCTAAAAATATCGGGATTAAGCAGGCTTATCAGATAATGATCCTTGCTAACAGTAAGTATTGGACTCCTACAACGAATTTTATTAAAGGAGCTTGTGGTGTGTTGCGTGCTTCAAAAGATCTGAATGTGAATCGAACAATGGTTAAATCAGTCTTTGATCAAGTAGGAGTGAATACAGTTGGTTGTGGAAAAGTTTAGAGCTTGAAGCTCTAAACTTAATCTTGAACAAGGTATAATAAAGCTGACATCCATGTTTTCCCATCGATCATAGCGTTTGTTTTTTGGACCGAATGTTATTTGCCGATCAATATAATTAGTATATAATTGCAAGATTTTAAAATTGCGATGAATAATGACATTCGATGTTCATCGAGAATGGAGCTGTATGGTCATCTTTTTTATCACTCTTGGCATACTGCTATTAACCTTGCTTTGTGTATCCATAATCATTTTAAAACTCATTCGCCAGCCTTCAGAATCTTTATCTTTTCTCCAATACTTCAAATTAGGTGTGAGTGGCATTATCGCTTTTATTGCTGATACTTTAGGTGTGGGTAGTTTTGCAGTGAATGTTGCTTTGGCAAAATTGATGGGTACATTTCGTGATGATGAAATGCCTGCAGTGAATAATGGAGCACAAGTTATTCCTGGAACCATCGAGTCTTTGTTTTTTATGAACGTGATTGATGTGGATTTAACTACCCTACTGACATTAATTGCTGGTACTTGTGTAGGTGGTTTGCTTGGGGGGGTTGTTGTAAGCCACATGAGCAAGCAGGCAATCCGTTTAGCAATGATTTGTTGTTTTGCTTTAATTATTTTGCTCTTAATTTCACATCAATTTCGTTTATTACCAGTAGGTGGTGAATTAACTGAGCTTCATTCATGGAAATTAGTTATTGGTTTTTTAGCAATGATGGTTTGCGGAGCTCTTACTTCGGTAGGAGTAGGCTTGTTTGTTATGGTACAAGGAGTTTTGTTTTTGATGAACATTTCCCCTGTAGTTGCATTTCCAATTATGACTACTGCCGGAGCAATGCAGCAACCATTAACTACACTCGTATTTTTAAAACACAATAAAATTCCTTTAAAGAAAACGATGATCTTGAGCCTTTTTGGTTGCTTAGGGGTACTTATTACTATCCCAATCTTTTTACAGTTAACTATTACATGGCTGCATTATCTATTATTATTTATTTTGATCTATAATTTTTGCGCTGTGGGATTATCCTATTTGCGTTCTAGATCAAGCAAACACTATGTACAATCTCCAATGGCTGTTTCTTCAAGTTGAATGAGTATATAGTATATTTTATATTTTTGAGATTAAGCATAATACACTATGGATGAGCCGATCAGTAAATCACAGAAAAAAAGAGAAGCCGATTTTTTACAAAAAATGGGTGTAAAATTTATCGACTTGAGTTTGGCCAAGCTGGCTTTACTACCTCTTACCGATAATTTATATAAAGCGATTGTTGATGCAAAATCAATTAAAAGCCATGGTGCCAAAAGAAGACAAACTCAGTTGATTGGAAAATTGATGCGGGCTTCGGATTATGAAGAAATTTTAGCAGCTTATGACCGTTTATTGGAAGAAGACAGTGCGGTGACCGCATCCTTTCACGAGATTGAGCAATGGCGTGATCGTTTGATTAATGAGGGAAAAGAAGCTTTGACAGCATTTATTGAGACCTACACTCCGGAAGACATTCAGCATCTTAGACAATTAATCAAAAAAGCAGTGGATGATCAACAAAAGGAAAAAAATACTGGGGCTGCCAAAGCGCTCTTCCGCTATTTGAGGTCAGCCATAATATGAACCATTCTCTATTCGTTAGCTGTCCTCGTGGACTAGAATATTTATTAGAAGAAGAACTAAAAGTTTTAGGATTACAAATCACGCGTGTAAGCCCTCAAGGAGTCTATGGAGAAGCCAATTTACAGACGCTATATAATCTATGTATTTGGTCTAGAATAGCTAATAGAGTGCAATTAATTTTATTTAGTGGATACGCTGGAAATCAGCAAGCATTGCACCAGCTGTGCACAGAATTTCATTGGCAAACCGTTTTTTCGCATGATAAAACCATCGCGGTGGAGTTTCATGGATCTTCTGATCACCTGCGTAATACCATGTTTGGTGCACAAGTTGTCAAAGACGGTATTGTCGATCATTTTCTACGTTTAAATGGTTCTCGTCCTTCCGTTGACAAAGAAAAGCCACAAATTCGACTGCATGCATATTTAAAAAATGAGATCATCACCGTGAGTTTTGATCTTACTGGATACAGTTTGCATCAAAGGGGTTATCGCAGTAAAGCAGGAGTAGCTCCCTTAAAGGAGAATGTTGCTGCAGCCATGCTCATACGGGCTAAATGGCCAGAATTGGCTGCCAAAGGTTATGCTCTTCATGATCCTTTTTGTGGGGCAGGTACTTTGGTTATTGAAGCGGCTATGATGGCAGCACATATTGCTCCTGGCTTATTGCGTCAAGATCAATCGGTGCAATATTGGGCACAGCATCAATCATCCCTTTGGGAAAAATTGCGTATGGATGCTTTGCAACAAGTTAAATCTGTTCCTGTGACTTTATTGGGTTCGGATGAAGATAAGAAAATGATTGCTATCGCTCTTAGTAATGCAGAACGTGCGGGTGTAGCTCCTTTAGTCGATTTTAAAACTCTAGAGCTGGATGAGATTCGGGCTTCAACGACTACGGGCTTATTCGTATGTAATCCACCTTATGGTGAACGATTAAGTGATGTCACAAACTTGCTTCCTTTATATCAAAAAATAGGTCAAGCTTTGCATGTGCATTATCAGGGTTGGCAGGCTGCAGTTTTGACCTCTAATCCCGTTCTGGCAAAAGCTATGGGATTGCGTGCCAGTAAACAATACACCTTATATAATGGAGCATTAGAATGTAAACTGTACTGCATGGATATTAGTGTTACTAATGAATTAAAAGGCATTATGAGTAATACGATGTCTGAAAATGCACAAATGCTTTTAAATCGTCTCGAAAAAAATTACCGTCATTTACAAAAATGGGCGAAAAAAAATCATATTTCCTGTTACCGAGTATATGATGCCGATTTACCTGAATATGCCTATGCTATTGATATTTATAATCATTATGCAGTATTACAAGAATATGCCCCACCTGCGAATATTCCTGCTTATAAAGCCGAGAAACGTAGTTTGGAAGTAATGCAAGTTGTTCCCAAAGCTCTGGGAATAGATATTGATAAATTGATAGTTAAAACGCGTAAACAACAAAAAGGATCTGGACAATATCAAAAAATGGGCCAGAGCCAAAAAACTATGGTGGTTACTGAAGGGCAAGCAAAATTAAATGTAAATTTATATGACTATCTAGATACGGGTTTATTTTTAGATCATCGTTTGATGCGTTTAAGTTTTGCTAAATTGAAACCCGGAATACGATTTCTTAATTGTTTTTGTTATACCGCAAGTGCTAGTGTTCATGCAGCTTTAGCTGGGGCTGTGACGACCAATGTTGATTTATCTAATACTTATTTGCGCTGGGCTGAAGAGAATTTTAAGTTAAATCATCTTAATTTATCTAAGCATCAGTTTGTGCAGTCTGATTGTCGTGAATGGATGAGAGTGACTCGAGAACGATTTGATGTGATTTTTTTAGACCCACCCAGTTTTTCTAATTCGAAACGAATGACAGATACATTGGATGTTCAACGAGATCATGTTTCTTTGGTGCATGCAGCCATGCATTTGTTAAATCCTGACGGCGTTTTATATTTTTCTACCAATTTTCGCCAATTTAAATTAGATCCAAAGCTTACAGAAAAATATTCAATACAAGACATTAGTGCGCAGACTATAGATCAAGATTTTAAACGCAATCATAAAATTCATCATTGTTTTAAAATAATGATGCATCAATTTGCAATGAGTTGAGTTCATTAAACTTATGATACAGGGAGAGTAAGAATAATGAAAAAAAACGAAAAAAAGTAAAATAACAATATACCCACACATGATTCGTAATGTGTTTTTTGGTTTTATAATGACTACAATCGCTCTTTTAATTGGTATGTGTGGTTATCATCTTTTTGAAAAAATGAGCTGGGTTGACTCATATTAAACTTTTCTTCAGCACCTATGTTTTTTTTAATGACACCATTTTCAGCGAAAACCCTACTTCTTCAATAGACTACTGAGGAGAATTGCTTCGTCGATACGGAGTTCGACCTCATGTACTTGTATGTACACTGCGGTTCTCAGTTCCGTGTCTTTCTCCTGCTTCACGCTCTGTGGTGAGTTTCAAAAAAGTTTCATAACAAACACGGTATGTGCTATATTTAAACAATAATCTGGCGCGCAATAACCGAGGCATAATTGTCCATAGGGTCACTTTATTTAATCATAGCAGCGACCATGAGGAAATAATTAAGCGACATTAATAGCAAGAGATCTTGCGCACATCAAGCCAAGAAAGGATAAACACACCATAGGAACAAAATAAAAGTCTAGTTAGTTGGAAGGCTATATATGCAAGAGAAAAAACAAAAAATTGTTTTAAATCAGTTGACCAATGAAGAACAAATTAAATTAATAAAATTAACACATGATATGGAGCATGAGCAACGTATTGATTACTTGATTCATAAAAGTGGATTGGGAATGGATGATTTTATTAAACTTGTAGATTACCTAAGTTTATTTGAAACCAAGAAAAGAAATAAATTAATTAGTTTATTCGTAGATTGTGAAAAAAAGATTTTTGAAGACAAGTACCTTAGAACCCAGGAACCCGAGGAAATAGATCTATTATTAGTAGTTGGCCGAGACAGCGCAGTCAATGGTGAATTTGATGTATCGCACAAAAAAACAGTTATTCCATTTGCAATTGAATGTGAAAAAAAAGGCATCACATGTAAAATTATTTGGGGATTAGACAATCTAATAGACCCCAAAAAAATTGAAGAATTACCTAGAGCAAAACATGTGATTATGTGGGGGCACGGTAGCAAAAAAAGTCCTCACAACATAGTTATATTTAAAGATTTTACTACTACATTTGATGTTATTAGCGCGATACAAGAAAAAACAAAAGCCTCTTTTTTCTTGCTATTATCCTGTTATGGTGGGAAAATTATTTCAGATATTCAAGAAAATCAATTAAATAATAAATTTTTAAAAGAAGGCAGTTTGCTCATTGCTGCATCAGAAAAAAATTCCTCATCATTTATTAGAAACAATGTAAGTATTATCAGGTTATTTTTGGATGTACTCCAAGAATCACTGCTTCAATCTGGCGAGAATAATAGGGAATTGCCTTGTTTTACATTTCTCCAACATTTAATTACATCTATTCCTGAAACAATCGCTATTTCTCATATTATTAATCAAAAGGGAGAACAGCAGTCGATTGTATTAAAACAACGAGAAGCATTAAATAGAGAGTTATATGACGCATGTCCTTTGTATACGAGCCAGTTTATTGGTCTTTATAATGAGTTTATTAATAATTTAGTTCAAAAAGGGAATGATACCTATCTGAAAAACCATTTGCTTGAATTACACAAAGCGGAAAACAATCAATTCGAGACAAATTCTCATTCCCTTCACGAGACACTAAGAAATGATGAAAGTTATCAACTACGATGGAAATTCTATCAAGAAAGGATAATTTTATATTATTACCTCACTGACCAAATAGATAAAATTAAAATAATTCTTAACGAGCATACAGATAGAGCCTCAATGGCAACAAAAATTTTTTTGGACTACAGCGATGATATCTTAGAGAGCAATCCTAAGCATAACGCAACGACATTAAGTTCATTATTGATTATGAATGGGGCTAACCTGTATCAAAAAATTCCTAGCAAAAAAGGAAATGCTATCGAGATAATGATTAAAAAGAATCTTTCTTCTTTTATTGGTTTTATTTTGTATAATTATAAAATATTAGATAAAAATAATCAGTCTTGTAGTGATTATGTTTTAAGACTTGCAAATAATATCGATACATTAGTGCGTTTTGCTGATGCAATTGGCTGTTGCCATGAAAAAAATATAGCCAGTTTGAAGCGTTTTTCCGAAGAAGAAAGAATGAAATTTGTTCTGGCGGTGATTGATGAGGATAATTTGCCTCTGTTGCAGAATCTACTGAATTTCGATGCAGGGAGTTTATTTAAAAATCTCTCTTTAAATACAAAAACTAATAAGGGAAGCACGTTAAAAGAATTTCTTCATGAAAGCATAGTGTATCCTTACCGTGTGAATCATGCAAAAGACATTTTGGCACTTATTGAAATACATGAAAAAAAAGAGCTTATTAGAAATGGGTTGGCTGGAGGTCTTAATAAACTTGGGGTGTTTGCATTAGGAGAAAAAAAACAGCTAGGATTACTTGTAACGGCTGTTAATTTAATTTGCAAATACTATAAGCCAGAGCATTTTACTTTAGATCACATGATAGAATGGTTGAGCAAAAAAAATGAAAACTCCCTTAGCGTTGGTCTGGTGTTGAAGTGGGAGGAGCCTACAGAAGAGTTGACCTTAGAAGATCTAAATCGTATTAATACAAATGAGCAAAGGCCTCCATACTATATTTTAACCAGTAAGGTATTTCAGTACTATGATGGCAAAGAACTCACTAAACCACTGACACTAGATAAAGAAGATCTGGAATTATTTAAAGAAGCTTTTCAAGATGAGATACCATTTCAAAATGGTCGACTTAATGATTATGGACTTGATTTTATTGAAAGCCTTATAGGTCACAAACAAGTTGGAGAGTTTGATGATGAAAGATACAAGAATAATTATCATAAAATACAAGAAGCTGTGACAGGTTCTTTTGGCATTTTTTTGTTTCTTGTTCATCTACTGAAAAAAAAAGGTTATTTTACTTCGCTAGAAGATAATACTAATCTCAAAACCTATTATGAAAAGCTTAGAGAAGTGTTTCTATTAGAAAAGAATAGCCTGGGGATATGAGTTTTTAGAAAAATGAGCAATCACTTAATCAAAAGTATATGTTCCTACTACATAAAGAACATTTCCATTTGTTGATGATCCTGGAATATAAGCAGCTTTTATAGATACTTTTTTATAAAATACTCCAGCCCAGGGAACTGCTCCTGGAAAAGGAATGTAGTGCAAGATATCAGGGCGGGCAGTAACTAGTATAGAAAATCCTAATCCTGCCTTAAAATTCTTACTTAAATGTGCAACTTTTAAATAAGCATATCCTGCAGTAGGTTCGACTTTACGATGAGAGTCAAGGAAGGCAAAAGCATAAAGACCATGCCAGTTGCCTTTTTCATCAAAAAATCCTTTGCCAAAACCACCACCCCACGCAAGTTCGTTATATTTTCTTTCACGCATTCGCTCAGACGAATACGTGAAACGGTTGTGCCATGCATAGCCTGAAAGATAAAGCTCATTATTTCCTTCAGTCCATATTTGATGTAAACGATGACAAAAGGGTTTAAATATCGGCAACCAGTATTTACAGTCGTTGGACTTTTCAATCCTAATAGGACTTTTGTTTAAGTCATTAGACGAAGGAGGATGAGCGATGGTTGACGGATTACTAAAAGCATTAAAAGAAAACACTATTAATAAGCTAATAATTTTTTTCATTTGGTTTAACCTGCACTCTACTTTTCACCATTCAAAAAATGTGGAGAATAGGTATAGCGCTGCCCACTTAGCTTTATACTTTGTTGCGCCTCGTCTAAAAATTAAGTGGGTGACGCTATACAACTTATGATCGGACGTTCCATATAAGACTTGGCAGCGTTCTTGCTTATAAAATAGTACTATGAAGTTTCGACAATAAGAGCATACTATCATGGACTTGTTTCGTAAAAAAGAGATCGGTACAACAATTGAGCAGGATTCTCATTTAGTTAAATGTCTTTCTGCTTTAGATCTGACTTTTATGGGGATTGGAGCCATTATAGGAGCCGGGATTTTTATTTTAACAGGTGTAGTTGCAGCAACGCAGGCTGGCCCTGCTGTTATTTTCTCTTATATCTTAGCAGGATTTGCCTGTGTCTTTGCTGCTTTGTCTTATGCAGAATTAGCAGCCTCCATTGGCGGCTGTGGGAGCGCTTACGGATACGCCTATGCTGGTTTTGGGGAACTTATTGCGTGGATTGTTGGTTGGGATTTATTATTGGAATATTCGATCTCTGTTTCAGCAGTATCAGTTGGATGGAGTGGCTATGCCAATGATTTTCTCCTGGCAGTAAAAATTCAGCTTCCAAATGTGTTATTAAATGGCCCCATGAATGGCGGTGTTTTTAATCTATTAGCTTGGCTCATTATCATTTTGCTAACGATATTACTGGGTTGGGGAGTCAAATCAAGTACTCGTATTAATAATATTATGGTAATGATTAAGCTTTTTGTAGTTTTTCTTTTTATTATTATAGCTTCTGGTGAAGTTCGCCCATCTAATTGGTCTCCTTTTATGCCTTTTGGTTGGAACGGTGTCATCAAGGGTGCTTCATTGATTTTTTTTGCTTATATTGGTTTTGATGCTGTATCTACTGCTGCTGAAGAAGCTATTAATCCCCAAAGAGATTTGCCAAGAGGGATAATTGGCTCATTATTCATTTGTACTCTTTTATACATTGTAGTAGCTGGATTATTAACTGGTATAGTACATTACAGCACCTTGAATGTTGCCTCTCCTATCAGTCATGCACTATTGTCTTTAGGTCATAAAACAATAGCCAGTCTTATCAGTGTCGGTGCTATCGCTGGATTGACTACGGTAATGCTCGTGTTATTTTATGGATTAACCCGTGTTATGTTGGCGATGACTAGAGATGGTTTGTTACCTAAGATTTTTTCTCACACAAATCGCTATACTCACACACCAATGCGGATCATCTGTGTATGTGGCATTTTAATGAGTTCTCTTGCTGGTTTTCTTCCCATTGATGTTCTGGCTGAGCTTGTGAATGTAGGCACTTTATTTGCATTTTTGATTGTCTGTGCAGGCGTGTTGTACTTGCATTATACGAAGCCCCACATGCATAGACCCTTTAAGACACCCTGTATGCCATTAGTACCTATTCTGGGTATGATGAGTTGTTTCTATTTAATGATCAATTTGTCTTGGATTACTCTTTTGCGTTTTCTGATTTGGATGCTTATTGGTTTGGTTGTGTATTTTATCTTTGGCAGAACAAACAGTGTTTTAGGAAAAAATGTTTAAATTTAAGTATTTTTATCAATAAGAACTAAATGTGAATTAAGATCAATGCTGCTGCAATAATTCCTGCGGCAGGAATTGTGATTAACCACGAAAAGAAGATTCGTCTAAGTACGGGCCATTGCGCTCCATTAACTCCATTCAATAGCCCAACCCCAGCAATTGCTCCGGTAACAGTATAAGTAGTTGAGACAGGAATCCCACATTGTGTTGCGATAAAAAGAGAAACAGCTGCACCAGTTTCAGCAGCACAACCTTTCATGGGATTGAGTTTTGTGATTTTTGTTCCCATGGTATCTACAATGCGCCATCCTCCCGCCAGAGTTCCAATACTTATTGCTGCCTGACAGGAAATAATAACCCACCATGGAACATAAAACGGCCCTTCTATCCAAGCGGCTGAAAACTTTGCGCATTAAATGGGTAAAGTAAAAAGTAGCCAGTAATGCAATAAATAAGCCAAGAGCGGGTGATATAAAAATTCCTCCAATCACTTTGGTAAAACCTGATGCTTTTAGCGAAGAAATTCCTCCTTTGGCCAGTGCAGCACCCACAAGCCCTCCAATAAGTGCATGGGATGAGCTTGATGGAAGACCGTAACACCAGGTAACAAGATTCCAGAATATAGCTCCAATTAATGCGGCTAAAATGAAATGTGCATCAACAAGATGGGTATCAATCAAACCATTCCCAATGGTTTTTGCCACTGTAAGATTAAAAACTAAAAAAGAAATAAAATTAAAAAATGCAGCCCACAATACTGCCTGTTTCGGAGTCAAAATTTTGGTGGTGACAATCGTGGCTATGGAATTTGCTGCATCATGGAAACCATTGATAAAATCAAAAATATAAGCAACTACGATGACAAAAATGGTGAATAAAATGGCTGAATCCATAGCAATGCTTCCTTATTATGATAGTTATTTTTTAATAACTACGTAGTGCCTGGTCTAAGGGTTTTGTAGGTAGGGCCATGGGCAATGGCATTAATTTAAGGAAAAGTGGCTTTAAAATGTAGGTTGGACCTCTGGCCCAACCTGAACACCAGCCTAATATGTAGCCCTTTGTGGGCCAGGGCCCCAATCTACAAAATCCCAACCTACATTTAAAGCCAATTTTCTTTAATTTTAATGGTAATGGGGTTCGTTTATACTATATGTAATAGCTGCTTTTAGTCATTAACTTGGATACAACGCGCATCACTTGCTTCACAATATAAGGTAGTTCTATAGCTCCTGACATCATGGCGGCAGAGGCATGTTGCTCTTCATCTTCTTGCATTTGAGTCAGTATGGCTTGAGTTTTTTTGTCTTTTATAGGTATTTTTTGTAAGTGACGATGTAAATGAGCAGAGACTTGTCGTTCGGTTTCAGCAACAAAACCTAAACTAATTTTATCTCCTGCAAAGCCAGCAAGCGCACCTAATAAAATAGACCCTCCATACCAAATAGGGTTTAATATACTCGGTTGAGAACCCAGTTCACACAATCGCTCTTCACACCAAGCCAAATGATCGGTTTCTTCAGCCGCGGCATCACTCATTTGCTTTCTTATGTGGGTTAAATGGGCAGTTAAAGCCTGACCCTGATAAAGTGCTTGGGCACAGACTTCTCCTGCGTGATTAACGCGCATAAGACCTGCGATATGTTTTTTTTCTTGTACAGAAAGTGGCGTGTCGGAAAGGTTAATTGCGGGCGAATGGCGAGTGCTTATTCGTTTCTTGGGAGGTAAAAGAGTACGCATAGCGTTATCTACTTCGGATATAAGAGTGTCGAGAGCGTTTGTTTTGCGCATACTTGTCTTACCTAAAAAAGCAATTGTTCTGACTCTATGGTATCTTGAATAACTGTTAGATTGAAGACCCTTCGAATTCTAATTGACATTTTGATAGCAATTGAGCCAATACATGAACATGAGGATCAAAAAACATAGTTTCATGATTTCCAGGAATCTTATAAACAGTAATAAGGTTTTGGATATAAGGGCTCCAACCATTGAATGTATCATTAACCGGGATGAATTCAGGCCATAACTCTGAGGCTTTAAATAATACGGTGCTTACTGGCAGAGCATGTAAATGATAATTGTTTAATAAGTTTTTTCGGTATTCTTCAAGTTGAGTTAACATGTCACAATTTTGATTGAGGAATAGAAAATTTTCAGAGTGAGTTAGCCGGTCGAGTGTATTTTTTTTCATTATTTTTTGTGGATAATGAGCCCAACCATCAAATAAATAAAGCGATTGCACTTGTTTGCCCATTTTTAACAGTTGATGAGCTATTTCAAAAGCAACTGTGGCACCAAATGATGCGCCCCCTATGCAATAAATTGTGTCAGAATGAATTTTTAAAATTTCATCTAAATAATAGCCTGCCATTTCTTCCAATGTATTAAAACGACGATCAACCCCTTCAACACTCACGTCCTGAATACCATAGATCGTATGTTTTCCTTTCAAACATGAAGCCAGTTGTTTATACCAAAAAATAGAACCACCCACAGGATGAACTAAAAATAAAGGAGAAGATTCATTTTCGCCTTCTGCTAATTTAATAATGGTTCTTGAGTTTTTTTTAGATTTTATTTTTTTATTGGATGCGATTTTTTCAATTTGTTTTGCGAGCCGGGCTATAGAGGAGTGATCAAAAAGTATTTGTAAAGGGAGTTGTATATGATAACAATTTTTTAATTCGGAAATAAGCTGCATTGCCATTAAAGAATCACCTCCAAGTGCAAAGAAATCATCTTTTATATCTACATCATCAATATGAAATACCTTTTTCCAAATTTTTTTAATGGATTCTTCAATGGGAGTTAAATGATGTTCAACTGAGTGGTAACTATCGACTGTTAAGAGTGGATAACTTTGTTGCTCAAGCGCGGTAAAATCAATTTTTTCATTTTCTTTTAATGGAATATATTTGATGGCAGAAAACTCTCGCGGAATCATGTAAGTTGGCAAATGAGACAGCAAAAAAGTCCTGATTTCATTACTTGAAAGACGGTAATTGTCCATTACTAAATAAGCGCGAAGATAATTTTCTTTCAATGGACCAGTCATAACCACAACTAATGCTTGGTTAATACCGGATATTTTACTAAGCACAGATTCAATCGCAGGTAACTCAATCCGATAACCTTGGATTTTAACCTGAAGATCATTGCGCCCAAAAAACTGTAGATTTTTATCAGGTAACCAGCAGACTACATCTCCTGTTTTATAAATAATTTCCTTGTTGGTTGTAAAATGAACTGGAATGAATTTTTCTTCTGTCAATTTTGGATCATTTAAGTACCCTTTAGTCACTTGAGCACCACCAATATATAATTCTCCTTGAATGCCGACAGGGCATAAATTTTTATATTTATCAAGAACATAACATGATGTGTTGAAAGCCGGTCTTCCAATGGGGACTGAAGATTCATTTCCTAATACTGCTACATTTACAAAATATGATGTAACAGACACAGTGGTTTCTGTGGGACCATATTCATTAATCACTTGATGCCAGGGACATAAAGAAAGCCATTTACGTACTTCATTTGCTGGGACAGTATCCGCTCCTAAGAGAAGATAATGCAAATCAACTAGTTTTTTAATTTCATTGGGATGGTTCAATAGCATTTCTAAATAACCCGGGGTTA
>JACPOX010000032.1:16198-25894 GCA_016191305.1 Legionella longbeachae
GGGGTTAATTCAGTATGCGTTACATGCTGTGTTTTAAGATGATCTAAATACATTAGCGGATTAGTTTTTTGGACATTATTGGCAATAGCAATAGTTCCACCCGCTAATAATGGTGCAATGGTGCAAGATACTGACAAGTCAAAAGCTATTGAAGATGAAAAATCAATAATACTTTGCTTATTAAACTGTGTTGTTTCAATAAACCAATAACAATAATTAAGTACATTTGTTTGTGTAACAACAATTCCTTTTGATCGCCCTGTAGTACCAGAAGTAAACATAATATACGTAATTGCATCAGTAATTGGCTGCTCTTTAGCACCATTTGCGATAATAAGTATTTGTTTGGCAAGAATATCAATTATGTCGAGGTATTCGAGACTAAGGTTTTTTTGTTTCGCCAATTGCTTGAATTGTGTGGTAGATTCTTTCTTGACAAAAAGATACTTTAAACAAGTATCTTCTATTATTTGTTCCACTTTTAATAATGGATATCTAGTATCCAGAGGAACATAGATACATCCCACTTTTAATATACCTAAAATTAATATGAGCGTTTCAATGCTACGATCAAAATAAATTCCAATAAGTGTTTGAGGTGTGATATTTTTCATTCGTAAATGCGATGCAACGAGTTCTGCATAATAGTTAAGTTGATAATAAGATACTGATTTTTCCCCCTCAATAATTGCAATTTTAGATGGATTATCCAGCACTTGTTGTTCAAATTGATTCACAATCGATTTTTTCGGAGTAAACCGTTTTGGTCCTTGACTCCACGATAAAAGTGTATGGCGTTCGGCTGTTGTCAAAAAACATAACTTTCGAATTGAAAGATGAGGATGTTTTATTAATTTAATTAAAATATTAAGTAAATGAGAGGAACAATTTGCGATCACTGCGCGGCATTTTTCATCCTGATCGGAAATGTTCATTCGATGCAAAATATTAATTTCTCCTCGATGAGTGTTAATTATAAAATACAGTAGGGTATTCTTTTGTAAGAGATAGTTTTCTTCATCCCCATCCAGATGAATAACGATTCCCGGATCAATATGATTTCCTCTTAGGACTGGATTCCTTGCCGCAATATCACTTAAAAAATGAGGGTTTTTTTTAATCATCCTTAATTGTTCTTTTACTGTGTTTAATGCATCAGTTAATGAAAAGTCGTTTAAATTGCTAAAGATGATGGGTAAGAACGAAGAAAAAAGAAAATAACTGGCGTCATTTAATTGACGGTATTCAGGATTAACTAAAGAAACACTGATCGGCTCGTAATTATTTAGGCGATAGAGATAAATGATAATTGCTGTTATTAAATGCGCAGTAAGATCAGTAATTTTTTGATTTGGGAACAATTTGGATAGTGAGATAATAGGTTTTAAAGCAATTAGCTTTTCATCTTTTTTGATCTCATGTATTGAGAATGCATTATGTTGTACTACATTTTTAATTTGATTTATCCAGTATTGCTCTGAATGCAAAGAAATTCGTTCATAATAATTGCATAAACTTTGCTGATTACTTTTAATATAGGGAAATACCCTGTTTGGTGTTAACTGTTGTTGTTTTATAATTTCTGCCAGAGCAAGGACTTCTCCAGTTTTTGATAAGAATTTTTTAATTTGAATGGGTTTATCAAGGGTTGCAATTGTTAAACACTCATTACTTATCGCTAAAATAGATCCTGGTTTTTTTGATGTTTTTGTATCACTACATATTATTTCCGAAACGATAACGTAATCTTTATCAAATAAAAGTTTTAATGTCCCTACTTTGTTATTGTAATGACCAAGTGATAACGCTCTATTCATCCGTTCTATTGTACTTGCAGACATAGTTTCCCAGTCTATAAAACCAAAAGAAGGTAAGTGGTGATTGCATGCAAAATAACTTCGTGATTCTAATTGCTGCTTTTTAGTAGTAAACTTTCCAATTTCAATCATATCCAGAACATTTTTAAATGCATTGATCGCATGTTCATAACAACGTAAATTTAAAGTTAATGCGCTGTCATTTGGATAAATAGGGAACATTTTTTGATAAATAATATCTCCTTCATCGATGTGTTCATTCATTACATGCCATGTGATACCGTGTTGTGCTTCATCATTAATGATAGCCCAGCTCGTGGCATTAAGTCCTGCATATTTGGGAAGCGGTGAATCATGATAATTAATTGCTTTTGATGAGGCCAAATTTAAAACTGCAGGAGGAAGTATGAAGCTATTAACGATACTGAATAAATAATCAACGGAAATATTGATATCTTTTAATTGATCAATACAATTTAGGCATGGAATTCTATGTTTTTTGGCCCAATTTTGAATTGATGAAGTTGGGGAAATAATAAGTTTTATAAGATGATTATGAGCTAATAAAAGAGAAGCGCATTGAATAAGTAGACTATCTTCTCCTATCAGACAAGCTGAGAACACCATATTTTTTCCTAATTAGCGTATACTTATAATTGAGCGAAATCATGCAACTACTTGCAAATGACTAACTACGAAGGGCGCATAGTATATATTATGGGCCAAGGATATTACAATTGAATGAACAGTAAGCATCAATCTTTCTCATATTTAAATAATCCATTTTTTGCTTTATTAGCCACACAAACTCATGAAGCACTTATTATCTTGGATGCTGCTCAACAGATAATTTTTTTTAATCCCGCAGCAGAAAAATTATTTGGTTGTGGCAAAAACGATGCTCTGAATTTGCATTTTGCTGTATTTTGTAGACGAATAAATTTTAATTTAGAAATCAATTGCGGTTAAACTGGTTCACTGAATTAATTGAGATTGATAATGAAGGATTTTTTGTTTTATATACAACAAACTTAGGTGAAAATGAAAAGCAAAATGAAATTCTTCGTCTGGAAACACTTATAGAAAACATGCCTAGTAATGTCTACTGGGTGGATAAAAATTGTTTGATGATAGGCTGTAATCAGAATGTATTGGCAATGCTCAATATGACAAGTGAACAATTCCGGGGAAAGACTTACGAAGAGCTTTCATCTCTATGTAATTGGCCAGAAGGTTTGGCACAAAAATTAAAAAATGATGATTTGCATGTTTTGCAAACAGGGCAGCCTATTTTTGGCATTGAAGATCCACCTCTCCCTCATGCAGACGGTTCTTTTTCCAATTTTTTAACAAGCCGAGTCCCTTTGCATAATGATTTTGGCGAGATTGTGGGAGTTGCAGGGATATCTGTAGATATTAGCAATTTAAAAAAAGCAAGGGAACAAGCCGAAATTGCAAATCAGGCAAAAACAGATTTCATAGCGAATATGAGTCATGATATTCGCACACCTCTGAGTGGGATTATTGGTATGTCTGAAATACTTGTAGATTCAGATATAAATGATCAAGAAAGACAATATGCTCTCTGGGTAAAAGAAAGCGGTGAACAATTACTAAAACTTTTAAATGGAGTCTTGGAGGTAGTATCAGTTGGCCAGATGAACACAGAGGATGTTCTTACAGACATCTGAAAATCAGAAGAAGTTACTTTTTTGTGTGTCAGATACTGGAAATGGAATTCCTAAAGAAGAACAAGAAAAAGTGTTTGAACGTTTTTATCGTCTTTCCCCTTCCTACAAAAACGAACATCATGGACATGGAGTGGGTCTTCATATTGCCGAACGTTATGTTGCCTTATTAGGTGGTCAAATTAACCTAGAGAGCAAAGTCGGGGTAGGAACTGTTTTTTCTTTTTCGATTCCCTTGCTTATTGGTGAAGAAAAAACATTATGCTTGAAATCATTGGATGCAGATGGTTTAGTAGGTAAATCTTCTCAAATATCTCCTGCAGAGGTGGTGGCTATCGAGCATAATGCAATTGTGCCGCATGTTTTACTTGTTGAAGATAGTATTATTGCTTTAAAGGTGCTTGAAAATCTAGTGGCTCAATCAGGATGTCGTTTTACTTCAGCATCAACTGGTGAAGAAGGATTAATACTTGCCAAAACTCATCAATTTGATTTCATTGTATCAGATATTGGATTGCCTGGGATCTCGGGTAATGAGATGACGCAATTAATTAGACAATGGGAAAAAAACAATATTCCTAAAATAAGTCCTATTCCTATTTATGGATTATCAGGTCATGGTTTGCAAACAATCTCCAAAGAATCTTTGGTGGCTGGAATGAACCAAGTTTTTGCAAAACCAATGCAGCAGCGAGCATTTAAGAAAATACTTCAATCGATTCAAATCCAAGATAAGAAGCTGTTAGCCGCGCCTGTTCTCAAATTACAGAATGAAGAGAGAGAATTCTCATTAGAATTAGATGAGCATTTTTCATTGAAGAAGTATCCTTTAATTAATAAACAAGAAGCGATTAAGAACATCGGTGATGAGACCATAGTAAGGGCACTATTTATTCGTTTGATTCAAGAAGAATTGCCTGATGGGCTTCTGGAAATCAAGCAAGCTTATGCTAAAAGTAATTGGTCAGCAATAGATTTTCTCGCCCATAAAATGAAGGGAGGCGCAATGTATAGTTGTACTACCCGTTTAAAATGGGCATGTCAGTATTTAGAACGATACTATAAAACGGGACATACGGATAATCTTGAAGCACTTTATCACCAATTAGTACAGGTTATTGAAGACACTATTCTTGCGATTCAGCAATTAGAATAATTATCATTCGGTGCTCTAGGAATTTAACTGTGGAATTAAGATTCATGAATATACGAAATATAGTTGAAAACTGACAGCACTATACTTAATATACCCCCTCCTACAAGCATTGATGCATTAAGTGATATAGTGAATAAAACTCCCCGTACTTCAGCTTCATCCTCTATAATAGTGGACAATTCCTCGGAACTTTCTGAAAATTTTCTTCATCTTTTATTGGTTGAAGATAATAAAATCGCTCTTTTTACCCTAGAAAATCTTATTATTCAGGTGGGATGTCGATTTACTAGCGTGATGGATGGTGAAGCGGCGCTTCATTTGGTGCAGACTCGAGCTTTTGATTTGCTTATTACTGATCTTGGATTGCCGGGTATATCAGGTATTGAGTTAACGCATAAAATTAGAGAGTTTGAAAAAGCAAAGAAAAAATCTCCAATGCCTATTATTGGCTTAACGGCTCATTCAGATGAGAAAATGAAATTTGATTGTTTACAATGTGGTATGAATGAAGTATTCACAAAGCCTATGACAGTCAATATTTTGTCCGAGATAAAGAAAATTTATTTTCCACCAGAGTCTACCGTTTTAACTCCAAATGATTTATCTGATTGATTAAATAATAGATTTTACCGAATCTCTTTGTGCATAACAAAGTCAGAATTCAAACCCAATAAATTTTAATCAGTTGATAAGTTAAGGATTTTGTAGGTTAGGCCCTTGGTCCCACAAAGGACTATATGTTAGGCTGGTGTTCATGTTGGGCCAGGGACCCAACCTACATTTAAAGCTAAATTCTCTTAACTTAATTCTGAGTAAATTGATTAATCGTAAGCGTCAATCTCTTGACCAGCTCATCAATTTCATCTTCATTAATGATTAAAGGAGGTAATAGTCGTATTACAGTATCGGCAGTTATGTTGAATAAGACGCCATTAGCAAGTCCAAGAATGCGCATGTCATTGGCTGGTCGATCTAGTTCGATGCCGATCATATACCCTTTGCCGCGAATTGCTTTCACACAAGGGTGCTCTCCCAAGTTTCTAATTAATTTTTCCATCAATATGGCGCTGTTTTTTGTGACTTTTTCACAAATTTTATCTCGTTCTATGACTTCCAATACTGTGAGAGCAGTAGCACAAGCTAAAGGGTTTCCTCCAAAAGTGGAACCATGATTTCCTGGTTTAAATAAATCTTTTGCTCTTTTGCTAATGAGGCAAGCGCCTATTGGAATGCCATTGGCTAAGCCTTTGGCTGTAGTAAGAACATCAGGCTGTATGTCATAGTGCATACAGGCAAAAAGTTTGCCTGTACGTCCATTTCCAGTTTGAATTTCATCTAAAATAAGCATCCAGTCATGTTGTTCACATAGTTTGGCTACGGCACGAAGATAACTTTCTTCCGCGGCATAAATTCCTCCTTCACCCTGGATGGGTTCAAGCATAATAGCAACTACATCTTCTCTGTGTGATGCAATCGTATGAATGGCCTCTAAATCATTAAAGGGGGCACGAATAAACCCTGGAACTAAAGGTTCATATCCCGCTTGTACTTTACGACTTCCCGATGCAGTTAGGGTAGCCATAGTTCGACCATGAAAGGCTTTTTCCATAACGATAATAGATGGGGTTTCTATCCCTTTTTTATGACCAAAAAGACGAGTTAATTTAATCGCTGCCTCATTCGCTTCAGCACCTGAGTTCGCAAAAAACGCTTGCTCCATCCCCGACATTGCAGTGAGTTTCTCTGCAAGTAATTCTTGTTGTTTGATATGATAGGTATTGGATGTATGTATCAGCTTAGCGGCTTGTTGTTGGATGGTTTGCGTTACATCAGGATGAGCATGTCCCAATCCACAAACGGCTATTCCGCTTAGTCCATCAAGATATGCTTTGCCGGCCTCGTCATACAGCCAAACACCCTCACCATGAGTGAATGTTATGGGCATAGGATTGTAACTTGTGATTAACGCCATGTTCTTTCCTTATTTCATATTACGAGTTACAAAATCCCAATTTACTAAAGACCAAAAAGCACCTACATAGTCAGGTCTTGCATTACGATAATCAATATAATAAGCATGCTCCCAAACATCACAGGTCAATAAAGCAGTCAAACCATCAGTCATCGGCGTTCCCGCATTGCTTGTACTAATAATTTTTAAAGCACCCGCAGCATCTTGGACGAGCCATGCCCAACCTGATCCAAAAGTTGTAATTGCAGTTTGGGTGAATTGTTCTTTGAATTGAGCAAAAGAGCCAAAATGTTTATCAATTGCTTCAGCTAATTTACCTTTGGGTTCACTACCACCGTTGGGGCTAAGACAATGCCAATAAAAGGTGTGATTCCATACTTGGGCCGCGTTATTGAATATCCCACCTTTTGATTTTTTGATAATTTCTTCAAGTGTCATAGATTCAAATTCAGTACCAGGAATTAGTTTATTTAAATTTGTAACATAGGCTTGATGGTGCTTACCATAATGATATTCAAGAGTTTCTTTTGAAATGTGGGGTTCTAATGCATCCTTTGCATAAGGTAACTCTGGCAATGAAAAAGTCATCGTTGTCTCCTAATAAATATTATTTAGCGCTAAGTTTAGCAGGAAGAATTTGATATTCAATGAAGAATCAAATATTTTGTTTTTTCTAGGTTTAGGAGCTAGTCAGATTTATTTTCCACAAGGACGCCTTATTGTTGACTATAATTTGATCAAATGGGCCATTAGTTGGCTTTTTATCTAAGATCTGTTAATCTATAATGCACAAATTTATTGGTTGCGGGCCAAACAGGTTTTCGCGATAATGATCGGGATTAGTTTATTATAAGGTGTGTAAGTGGATACTTTAGAAAAAATTAAAAAACAAATAGCTGATAATGCTATTTTGCTTTATATGAAAGGTACGCCGAAGATACCACAATGTGGGTTTTCTGCACGTGCAGTACAATGCATTGAATCATGCGGTGTTGATTTTGCTTATGTGGATATTCTTGCTAACCCTGATATTCGCCAAATCTTACCCCAAGTTTCCGACTGGCCTACTTTTCCTCAGTTATATGTTAAGGGCGAGTTGATTGGTGGTTCTGATATAATTGCTGAATTATTCCAGCAAGGTGAATTAGAAACTATGTTGCGTGATGCAGTAACTGCATATAGGTCGTAAAGCTCCTGATTTTACTGTGGCTGCAGTGATGGGTAATGGTGAAGTTATGGATAAATTTAATTTACATGAGCATTTGAAGGGAAAATATGGTCTTGTGTTTTTTTATCCTTTAGATTTTACCTTTGTATGTCCTTCAGAGTTGATTGCATTAGACCATCGTATTGATGATTTCAAAAGTCGTAACGTTGAAGTGATTAGTGTTTCTATTGACTCACATTTTACCCATAATGCTTACAGAAATACTCCAGTGAATAAAGGCGGTATTGGGCCTGTGCGTTACACTATGGCTGCTGATATGACTCATAGTATTTGCCAATCTTATGGAGTAGAGCATCCTGCTGCAGGTGTTGCTTTCAGAGGTGCATTCATCATTGACACTAATGGTATAGTTCGTTCACAAATAGTTAATGATTTGCCTATTGGTCGGAACATAGATGAACTTTTAAGAATCATTGATGCAGTACAGCATTTTGAAGAAAACGGTGAAGTATGTCCTGCTGGTTGGGCAAAAGGTAAAGCGGGTATGAAGGCATCTACAGAAGGTGTTGCTCAATATCTTGCAGAACATTCTGACTCATTATAAGAAAACATACAGTCCGGACGAAACAGAATGTAAAGTCCGGACTATCCTACTTGCTATTTTGTATCTGCCAAGTATTCGTCATTTGACAAAATAAATCTGCGGTTTTTTCTGCATCATAAATAGCGGAATGAGCTTCCTGAGCATCAAAAGTAATTCCAGCCGCTCGCGCAGCTTTTGCCAAAACCGTCTGTCCATAAATAAAACCACCTAGAGTTGCTGTATCAAAGCAGGTGAATGCGTGAAATGGAGATTTAATCCCCGTTCTTTTTATAGCCTCTTTTACAAATAATAAATCAAACCATGCATTATGACCGACCAAAACAGCACGCTGACATTGCGTTTTTTTCAGTGCGGAAAATATGGGTTTACAAAGGCGCTCTAGGGCGGTTTTTTCATCTACAGCAAAACGCAGTGGTTGAAATGGATCGATTTGATTGAATTCCAAAGACTTTTGATCCAATATCGCACCAGGATAAGGCAAAATATGTTCAAAATGGCTTTCTCCACGATGAAGCGTTCCTCGCTCATCCATATCAACTAAAACAATACACATTTCTAACAACGCATTTTTGTGCGGATCAATCCCTGCAGTTTCGACATCAACAACTACTGGTAAAAAACCACGGAATCGTTCTTTAATGTTAATACACAGGCTCATGAATACTCCATAGAATCGTTTCACCAGCAGCTATTGGGACTACTTGATTTGAGCCAAAAGCTAAGTCCTTGGGGATGATTTGCTTTGCTTTGATTAGTTCAATTTGTTGTTGATTTACAGGCAATTGATAAAATTCAGCGCCAAAATGACTGAGAAAGTGATTGAGTTGTTTTAATTGATTTAGTTCATCAAATATTTGAGTATATAAAGCCAGAGCAAACGGCGCAGAATAGATCCCGGCACAACCAGATGCGCTTTCTTTTGCGCTTAAACTATGTGGCGCGCTATCAGTTCCTGCAAAAAATTTAGGATTACCACTGCATGCCGCGCCTTGCAATGCTTTTTGATCATTCTCATGTTTGAGAATAGGTAAGCAATAATAATGTGGTCTTAATCCGCCAACCAACAATTTATTTCGATTATACAATAAATGATGTGGGGTAATGGTTGCGGCTACAGTTTGCGGAGCCTGTGTCACATAGTCAACAGCAGATTGAGAGGAAATGTGTTCCAGAACTATTCTTAATTTAGGAAAATTATTGACTAGAGGCTTTAAATATTCGTTAATAAATAAGGACTCCCGTTCAAAAATATCACTGTGAGTTACTTCTCCATGAATTTGTAGTACCAGGT
>JACPOX010000027.1 GCA_016191305.1 Legionella longbeachae
TATTCTTTTCATATTTTACCTAAAATAGGGAAATTTTTTGCACAGGATGCAGCCAGTTACCAATATCTTGCTGAATCGATACGAATGCACCCCAATCAATCCCAACTAAAAGAAATGATTGAACATGCAGGTTTTGAAGATTGCCATTACGACAATCTTAGCGGTGGCATAGTTGCGTTGCATATTGCCTATAAATATTGAGTTGATTATGCTAAAAAAATATTCTCTAAAGGCGCTACAAATAGCTCTCAACAAGGCGGCTAAACTTGATGAACATATGCCTGCCAAGCTGCAAACACTGAATAATAAAGTTCTGGAAATGATAATCAGTCCTTTAAATGTCAATTTTTTTATTCTTTTTCAAAATGGAAAGATACTCTTGCTTGATCGATACGATAAAGAAGCAGACACGGTAATTCATAGTAGCCCTATAGGTTTAATCCGCCTTAGTTTATTACCTGCTTCAAAAGCTCGATCTTTGTTTAATGATAAAATTCGCATGACTGGTGACATTGAATTAGGACAACATGTAAAAAAAATATTTGATGAAATGGACATCGATTGGGAAGGACATCTTGCGCATTTTACTGGCGATGTAGTTGCCTATCAGCTCGGTTCTTTTGTGCGCAGAGGGATGGCGTTCAAAAAACAATTTGATGAGTCCATTCGTCAAAACATAACTGAATACCTTCAAGAAGAATTGCGGATTACCCCATCCAAAAACGAACTGGAAGATTTCTTTGCGGATATTGATGAATTATCATTAACTATAGAACGTTTGCAAGCCCATGTGAATCAACTAATGAGTCACTATGAAATCAATTAAACAACTCAGTCGCCTTATCCATATTAATTACATTCTAGCTAAAAACGGCCTAGATAATGTAGTCGTGTCATTACGATTATTTGCTCCACTGCGTTTCATCGTCTTTTTAAATCCCTGGAACTGGTTTCGCAAAAAACATATGACACATGGAGAAGCTTTACGTAAATCATTGGAAGCACTCGGTCCAATTTTTATTAAATTCGGACAGGCTCTTTCAACTCGCCCCGATATTCTACCACCTGATATTGCTTTGGAACTCAGCAAATTACAGGATAAAGTGCCTCCTTTCTCCAGTGAACGGGCAATGGCTATTATTGAAAAGGCTTACAAACTCTCTCCTTATGAAGTTTTTGCTCAATTTGACCCCACCCCTTTGGCATCTGCTTCGATGGCTCAAGTGCATGCGGCAACGTTGAAGACTGGTGAAGACGTGATTGTCAAAGTACTTAGACCTAATATGCGTAAAATCATTGAGCAAGATTTAAGCATTATGCATACCATAGCAAAATGGGCGGATCGTTATTGGCCAGAAACTAGACGTTTAAAACCTAAAGAGATTGTTAAAGAGTTCGAACATACCTTACTTGATGAACTTGATTTATTAAGAGAAGCAGCTAATGCAACCCAATTGCGACGTAACTTTGAGCACTCACCATTACTTTATATCCCAGAGGTTTATTGGGATTACTGCCGCACCAATGTTATGGTTCTTGAGCGCATACATGGCATCCCAATTTCTGACATAAGTAGCTTGCAGACCCATGGAGTTGATATCAAAAAACTTGCTGAACGAGGCGTTGAAATTTTCTTCACCCAAGTTTTTCGCGATTGTTTTTTTCATGCTGATATGCATCCTGGAAATATTTTTGTTTCCTATAAAAATCCCCAAGAGCCGCAATATATTTGCATCGATTTTGGGATTATGGGTACATTAAATGACAGTGATAAACGTTATTTAGCTGAGAACCTTCTTGCTTTTTTTAATCGTGATTATCGCCGTGTTGCACAGTTACATGTTGAATCAGGTTGGGTAGCTCGAGATACTCGAGTTGATGAGTTTGAAAGTGCCATTCGCACAGTTTGTGAACCTATATTTGAGAAACCTCTGCAAGACATTTCATTTGCACAAGTAGTATTACGCCTATTTCAAGTCGCCAGACGTTTTCATATGGAAGTTCAACCGCAACTGATTTTACTGCAAAAAACTTTACTCGCTGTAGAAGGTTTAGGACGTCAACTCTATCCTAATCTTGACTTGTGGGCAACAGCCAAACCTTTTCTTGAAAAATGGGTAAAAGATCAAATTGGTCCCAAGGCTTTTTTCACGCAGTTAAAACAAAATCTCCCCTTTTTAACAGAACAATTACCGCATATGCCAAAGCTAATTTTTGATTTTCTGGAACTTAAAAAAGGACAGTTAATAAATAAAGAGCTTAGCGCTAGCCAAGCAGAAAATGAAAACCCACCAATACACTGGAACAGTATCGCAATAGGGGCAAGCTTTTCTTTTCTTTTGCTTGGCTTGCTCGACTATTTTCATCTCATTCATCATAAACAGCTCGTTCCTTTTACCCTGACTGGAGCCATTTTGACTGGACTGTTTGTACTTATTAACCGTAACGCGAGGAACTAACATGGGATTAAGCGGTATTAGCCCTCTTTCTTTATTATTGATTCTGGCCATTGTTATTGCCCTGTTTGGCACATCTAAATTAAAAACGATTGGTGCCGATCTTGGCGCAGCGGTTAGAAACTTTCGCAAGGCCTTGAATGAAGATCTCGCGGATGAAACCAGTAAAGAGGATAAAAATTCCTAATGAGTGGCGGCGAACTTCTTGTAATTTTGATTGTCGCCTTAATTGCATTTGGCCCCAAGAAATTGCCTATGCTAGCAACTCATTTGGGTTTATTACTCATGAAATTCAATCAAATCAAAACCCAGGCTTTCACTTTATGGCAACTGCAACTTAAAGAACTTCAATTAGAGGAAAATCAACGCAAAGCGAATGCAGCTGATGAGCAATATAAAAAAGATCACCCTTAAACCTAAAACACTAATCAGTGCGAGTCTCAGCAAATCCACTTGCCAGATTGTTAATTGAATTATTTCGGACTGATTTTATAATATACAGATAGTTCAATTAACAAGAAGATATCATTATGAACGAAAAAAATGAAATAAAAAATACAATCAATTATATTTTTAAAGATTGCTCTATGCCTACACAACAAATAGAACTTACAGAAAAGGAGCAATGCCGTTATTTTGCAATATTCAGTATAGGGTGCGGAATCCCTTCTGAATTAGTAACTATTAAAATGTTAGAGAAAAAATATGGAGTCGTTATTCATTATTGAGGAATTGAAAAGGACGACAAGTTTCTACGGCTATTTAATACAATTTGTGAAAAAAACAATAATATTAGTTTTTCTAAAGATGCTACAAATATTAATTCATATAAAAATACTAAATTTGATATTATTTTGTATAGACATCCTTTTCTAATAGATTCGAGTACTGCTTCTTCCGAACCACATAAAAAAATAATAAGGGATATTCTCCCTAAAATATACAATCAAAATGCTGCTTTTATATTTTCATGTTATGAAAAAGCAGAAGTAAACATTGTTTGCGAACTATTGAATAAAACAAAAAAAATAATGCCACAATGCATTTTTGAGTTAACTGAAAATGAAATGAAACAATTACCAAAACTAACTGAACAAAAAAATGCACGATTTTTCTTAGCAAAACAAAAAGTTCCAGAATTTGACAAGATGACTCATCGTGAAAAATATGTCCTTACAGGACGCGCATTGTACAAAGTTCATAATCAGTTAGAAAACAAGATTGAGGACAAACAACTGGAAAATTTTAATCAAATAGCCATAAAAACTGTTGGAACTGATAATTCAATTGAAACAAAAGTAACAACAGAGATCAATTTATTGCATAACATTTGATACAATTTAAAAAAAAGGGGGATCACCATCTACATTGTTCCCTCAATATAAAAATTGAACAACTACTTTTCCTTAAGTTGACGCACTGAACGTTTACTATTATCCACTAGTAAGCAAAACTCAAGCGGCATCAGATTTTTTGGCACGCTTGTTAAAATAAAACTATTGCTGTTGCTTTGCCAATTTCTGCAACGCCTCTCCAGACAAACGAAATTGCAACAAATCTGTTTTAGCATGTGCTCCTAAAAATTCAAAAAATTCAATGCCTTTTTTATTCCAGGTAAATGCATGGCCTTCCATTCGGCAGCATTCCTTTTCGATTGCAAATTGTGCAAGCTTTGCTAATAATGCGGTACCCAAACCGTAATTACGAAATTCATTATCTACAAATATTTCTTCAACATAAAGAACCGGTGCTGCTGATGCAGCAGAGTAAGAGAAAAAATATAAGGCATAACCTATAGGCTTTTTCTTATACTCACCCAACACCACATGGAAGTATTTATTTTTACCAAAACCATGGGCTTCGATCTTTTCCAAATTCAAATTCACTTCTTCAGGTTTTTTTCTCTCATGTTCAGCCAGTTTTTTTACTAAAAATAAGATCTCTTCTTTATCCTTTTTCTTAGCTATTCGAAAAGTAAATTGCATTTTTCATGTCTCCTTTAGCTAATCAAAGCGATTCATTGGCTGATGACAATAAGGTACTTTATGGTGTTTGGCATAATAATCCTGATGATAGTCTTCTCCTGGCCAAAATATCTGTATGGGCAAGAGACGAGTTGCAAGCTGATACCCTTTTTTTTGTAGCATTTGGATTAAAATTTCAGCTTCTTCTAATTGTTCCTGATTGTAATAAAACACTGCACTTTGATATTGTTGTCCAATATCTGGGCCTTGACCTGATTTTTGAGTAGGATCATGAATTTCGAAAAATCGCTTTAAAACATGATGATAATCGGTTTTATCTTTATCATAAAGAACACGAACTGCCTCATAATGCCCCGTATTCCCCTGACATACCTGTTCATAACTGGGTTCTAAAGCAGTACCACCCGTATAACCTACTTCAACACGAAGTACACCAGGTATTTGTTTCAAGAAATACTCTACACCCCAAAAACATCCGCCAGCCATGATTGCTTCTTCCGTATCTAAAACCAGATTGTCTGCAACAAAATCTATAGACACCGAATTAACACAATGACGTACATTTTTGTGGGTAAAAAATTCTCCGGTAAATACATGGCCTAAATGAGCGTCGCAGCGCGAACAGAGTATTTCAGTTCGTCTGCCATCTCGATCAGCTAGTTCTTTTACTGCATGAACAATATTATCATCAAAACTTGGCCATCCACAGCCCGAGCTAAATTGGCTTGACCCGCGAAATAAGGCCAAACCACAGCGTCTGCACAAATAGGTACCCTGAGTAACCACCGAATTGTATGCCCCAGTATTAGGATATTCTGTCGCTTTATCACAGATTATCCGTTTCGCTAATGGGGTTAAACTGGCTTTTTTATCAAGATAATTGTCCATAACATCCTTAACTTTATTGTCTCTGACAAATTTTATCGGCTAAATAACCTACAGCCCCTGCATAATAAATGGAATTATTATAATGCAAAATCATTTTATAATTGGGAAAGGTTAAAAAAGTAGGACCACCTAAAGGTTGTACGATACTACCTTGCATATTTTGATAAGGTAATGGCTTACCATCTTCCGTGCGCACACCCATTTCATTCCATTCACTTATAGGCTTCACAATTTTTTTACCTTCCATAGCCATATCAAATTTACGGGGTAATTTAACTTGAATTGCCCAAGGTTCATCAACTCGCCAACCATTTTGCTTCATGTAATTTGCAATTGAAGCAAAAACATCGGGCTTACTTCTCCAAATATCTTTTCGACCATCACCATCATAATCAATAGCATATCTCACCCAGCTTGATGGTAAAAATTGTGGTTGCCCTGAAGCCCCAGCCCACTCACCTTTAAAATCATCCAAACTAACATGACCTTCATTAAGGATGCGTAAGGCAATAAATAATTCTTTTCGGAAAAAATCCTTACGATTAGAATCATAAGCCAGAGTAGCCAATGCCTTTATTACTGGGAAATTCCCCATATAAGTACCATAACTAGTCTCCATACCCCAAAAGGAAACAATAAAACATGGATCCACTCCATATTGTTTCGCTATTGCATCCAAAACCTCTTGATTTTTCTTATATGCTTTGCGACCAACAGTAATTCTGTAATTATCTACTCGCGTATTACGGTATTTAATAAAAGTTAATCGATGTTCTGGTTGAGAACGCAAAAGTCCTTTGATTTTATGACTTGGCTCATGTATTCCTGCAAATGCTCTGTCAAAAACTTCTGGTGAAATACCATCGCTCAAAGCTTCTGCTCTAACACTTGAAACCCAATCATTCCAATTCTGTTGTGCAAAGGCAACATGATGTACCAGAACACATGCTATTATAGCAAGTCCCCACTTCTTCATAGCCTTCCCCTTGATTTGAGCTTTATATGATAGCTCATAAATTTATTTTTGTAGGTTGGGCCCCTAGCCCAACATGAACATCAAACTAATGTATAGTCTTTGTTGGGCCAGGAGCCCAACCTACGTGAATTATACAGCGAGTATTAAAGTACTTCCATAAATGCAGTTAAATCATCTTTTTCATCTTTGCTTAACTGTAATTGCAATATCAGATTAAAAAACTCAACAGTATCAGCCAAAGTCAGCAAGCGGCCATCATGCAAGTATGGAGGAGAATCTTTAATTCCTCTTAAAGGGAATGTCTTTATGGGGCCATCACCTATAGCTTTCATACTATTAATTATTTGTGGTTTATAAAATCGTTCTGTCTGCAAGTTATGCATACTATTATCAGTATAGTAAGGTGGCGTATGGCAACTAGAACATTTTGCTTTCCCAAAAAATAAAGCCTCTCCACGTAATTCAGCAGGCGTTGCTTTGGCTCTGTCTAGCTTACCCTCCCAAGTAAGTTTGGGTGCTGGAGGAAAATCCAAAATTTCCTGAAATTCACTCATAAAATGAACTTGGCTTCCACGCTCCAAAATATTAACCCCTTTTTTGGTGGCAATTACGGGATCACCATCGAAATAAGCAGCTCTTTGTTCAAATTCAGTAAAATCTTCCACTGTTTTTAGAGCACGTTGTGATCCAAATAATCGTTGAATATTTACACCACGCAAAGATGGTGTAGTAATGCGATGGCGCACCTCTTGTGGTCTCACATCTCCTGCCAAATGCGTCGCCTTATTGGTATGACCATTAGTATGACAATCTAAACACGCTACCCCACGACTTGGTCTCACCGTACGTCTATCTTCAGTTTGGTTAAACTGTTGCTGTGGGAAAGGGGTAAGCAATAATCTTAAGCCTTCTATCTGCTTTGGGTTTAATATCCCATTAAATAACTCATAATAATTCTCAAGTGTAACCACTTTTCCTTGTGATACGTCACCTAAATCAGGTCGTGTAGTCAAATAAATAGGAGATGGAAAAGGGGGTAAGAAATGATCAGGAATATCATAATCCAAATCGAAACGAGTTAAATCTCGTTCTTCCTGTTTTTTAATTTCATCTATAACAAACTTTGGAAATAACATACCGCCTTCGGGATGATTAGGATGTGGCAAAGGTAAAAAGCCTTGTGGAAAAATACTTTTATTCTTAATCTCTTCAGGACTCATCTTCGCTAATTGTTCCCAAGTCATACCATCAGGAAGTTTAACCCGAACACCTTCTTGAATGGCTTTTCCATTTGACATGGTCACTGATTTGGAAGGCGTATTACTCAAATCATAACGCTTTTTCAACAATTCTTGTTGTCGTTCATTAATCTCTTGTTTTGCCTGACTCATCCGGTGCAGAATACTCTGAAAAGTTTCATTAATCACCACTGGGCTATAACTGGAAGGCACAGATTGTGAAGCTGAATCAGCATAAGCTGAAGAAAAAGAACAGGAAACTAAAAGAATTAATCCCAAAGATTTTTGTAGCATACATAAGTCCATTTATAATGAAATGAATTTTTCATCATAAATGACTTATAAATGCAATGCAATTAAAGCTGATTACCATTCAGAGCTGTTCCATCTTAATTTGTTTCTATGATGATAAAATGCGGAATCAAATTTTTCGTGACTGCTCTGGATCACAGTTAATGGCGTCAACTTAGGAAAAAGTAGCGGATGAAGCGCCCAGCGCTCCATCTAGGCTTTGATATTTTGCAAGAACTTACAGTGAATCCTTGGACAGAAGATAATGCTTGGAAACCAAGATTAATCACTACGCAAAGAAATAACTGGCTCTAATTTTGCAGCACGTCGTGCGGGATAAAAACCAAAAAAAATTCCAGTTGCAGCTGAAACTAAAAAACCTGCTATCGGAGGAAGCAGATAAAGTGAAAAATTCCAGTTAGAAAAATAGGCCAAAATACGTGTAAAAATTAATCCCAAAATCACCCCAAGTATGCCTCCTAACAAAGAAAGCATCACCGATTCAACTAAAAATAAAGCTTGAATTTCACTATTTTTAGCGCCAACGGCTTTACGAATGCCAATTTCTTTTTTTCGTTCACTAACCGAAACCAACATCACATTCATCACTCCTATCCCACCAACTAAAAGCGAAACACCACCAATAACGCCGAGTAATAAAGTAAATATTTGCCCCTGATTTTCCATACTGGCAATAATTTGTTTTGCACTACGAGAAAATATACTTAGTTTTGGGGCCATTGAATTAATAATTTGCTTTATTTCTTCAATTACTTCATCTATTGGACTATCCGCTTTCAACTTCAGAATGACATTACTCACTTTAGCATCCTTACTAAGCAAACTAATCCCCGCAAGTGGAATAATCGCGGCCTGATTTATGTCTTCATTGAAAAAACCATTTTCCTTCCAAGGCTCTGCAACACCAATAATAGTATACAAAGATTGTCCTATACGTAATTGCTTTCCTATGGGATCATCGTAAGTGATTTCTTTTATTTGTTGCGCCAAAGCCGCACTGATATACCGTAATGGCTAATAAATCTGTGCCCAAGGCTTTAAATTGCGCTAACGCCTTTTCAGTAGCCAATTGACCACTACTGATCAAAGCGACTACCGCAGCTGTGCCTACTAAAATGCCCAAAATTGCCAAAAATGAACGTAATTTAGCAGCAGTCAAATTGACTAAAGCTTGCTGACAATGACTGGAAAAATTCATTCCACAGCCTCCATCAGTACAGAGCCATCCACCAGAGTAATTCGACGCTGACACAATGCAGCAATTTGCTCATCGTGGGTGATCATAATGATGCTGCATCCTTGAGAATGCAAAGTTAAAAACAAATTCATCACATCATTACCAGTACGAGAATCAAGGGCGCCCGTGGGTTCATCTGCTAAAATCACTTGCGGTTCTGTCACCAAAGCACGGGCTATGGCAACTCGTTGCTGTTGTCCACCCGATAATTGTGTTGGACGATGCTGAGCATATTGAGACATACCCACACATTCTAGTGCAGCAAGAACCCTTTCTTTGATTTCAGCAGTTCTGACTCCACGATAGATTAAAGGCAAAGCTACGTTTTGCATCGCACTAAAGCGCGGTAATAAATTAAATTGTTGAAAAACAAAACCTATATTTTGATTGCGTAAATTGGCAGCTTCATCATCCGTTAAGGTCGCCACATCGCGATTTTTCAGCAAATAAGTTCCGCTGTCTGCTTTATCCAATAAACCCATGATATTCATTAAAGTAGACTTACCAGAACCCGAAGCGCCAACAATAGCAAGCATTTCTCCTTCATTGACTGTTAAAGATACTCCCTTCAATACAGTAGAACTCATTCCTTCGAGATGATAAGTCTTTACAATATTGCTAAGAACCATTAATGAATTAACTACTTTTGGGCTTTGTATTCTTCTTGCTGCAACAAAGTCGAGAGGCTTCGCTAAACTTGCTTCGGTGATACAATCATTCATAAACCACCACATCACCTATTTTCAGTCCTGTCTCAATAACAACAGAATCAGCCTGTGCTGCACCCGTGGTAATAACATGTTTTTCTATTGCACCGGAGGCCAGTTGCAATTGAACCATACTTTTCCCTTTTTCTCGTTTTATCGCAGCAATAGGCAGAAGCAACTGTTTGCCTTTATCTACACTTAATTCTATATTCGCACTCATACCCACTTTGATCTTTTGTTGTTGTTCGGGAGTGAGTGCTTTTACTTCAACTACCGCAGTAAAAAAAGGTAATCCATTATTAGTGGATGCTTGTGCATTCACTGCTACCAACTTTCCCTTTAATTGGTATTTAGCAAAACCCACACCACTCACTGTTGCATTCATTCCTGTTTCAATCTGGGTGATATCAATTTCCGGCACATCAATTTCAATACTGATTCCTGATAGATCACCAATCATCGCCATAACCTGGCCTGACTTTACAGCAGAGCCTACCGTAATCCGTGCCGCTTTATCCTCTCCTGCCTTGGGCGGATACAACAACACACCATCGCCAGGAGCTTTTAAATGGATCAAATTATGATTTGAAGCGAGAATTTTTTTTATCTTATTGAAATCTGCTAAGCTTAATGCAGATAAATTTTGCGGACCATTATCATCCAGCTTTTCCAACAATTCTGTGAGCTTACGTGTGGATTGCATCAAAGTCACTCGCCCTGTATCCACATTTGATTTTTCACTTAGGTAATTATTTTTGGACAATAAACCTGAATCCCACAAATCCTGGGTTCCAACAAATTTAGCTTTAGCAATACTGTAGTTATCTTTAGCTTTTAAATATTCCGTTAAAGTATCATTAAACTGTCTTTGTAACTCGGTTGAGTTCAAGGTTAAAATCACCTCACCTTTTTTGACTAATTGCCCATAATGAAAATTCATTGATTCAACCACTGCCTCCAGG
>JACPOX010000028.1 GCA_016191305.1 Legionella longbeachae
ACTCACTTTTACTATAGAAAATCCAGGTAAATTTAGGATAAGATTGTACTTCGGCACTTTAATCTCCTTTTTGATCGCAAAATCAAGGATTTAGTTTAGACTAATTTGATTAAAGTGCCCCCTTAATTGGTGTAGAGCCGAAAAACTTGCTCGTCTCTCCCCTGAGGAAGTAAGCAGACTTGAATTTTTAGAGAAGTCACTTCTCGATTTGCAGAATAATAATCCTGAAAAGGTGATTCAACAACTTACGCTACAGCTTAGTCGAGTGGAAAAGCTAATCCAATACCTCAAAGAAATAGAATCTACACTTTCGATTGAGGCTATTGAGTCCGTTTTGCGTGCACGGAAAGATTTTCTCCTTAAGAACGAAGAAGCTAGACGGTTGCGAGAAGCAACGATGTCCGAAGAGATGCTGCCTGGAACTGGTACTGATATTTGGACGAAGCTTTGGGAAGTGGCACGTCATTTTTCGCAGGAGTTGGCTTATCCGAACAAAATATATCCATTTGTAGAAGACGGAGCCCAGTGTGTCCTATGTCAACAAAAACTTGATCTTATATCATCTGAACGACTTAAACGGTTTGAATCCTTTGTGATTTCAACGGCTGAGCGTGATCTTCGAAAGTTCAAGGAGAGATTCATAGGGTTACAAGAAAAATTTATTGGGCTTCACAAAATAATTGAATCTGTTGATGAAGTGCTAAAGGAAATCATCATTGAATACAAGGAAGTTACAGATGGGATAGCAACTGCACTTTTGGCTAATGGCAATCGACAAAAAGACATCACTTCGGCTCTTCGGGAAAGCAAAGATTTTTCCCCGGACAGTTGTAGTCCTCTTATATTGGTTTCTGATAAAGCAGAAGAGCTTCATTTAGCAATTGAAGCCCGAATTAAAGTGCTTCGCTCCAACACTGACGATCAAACTCACAAACATATGATTGCTGAGGTGCAAGAGTTACGTGCACGCAAGATTCTGACGAAACATCAAAACACTGTTCTTGAAGATATCGAGCGTCGGAAAAAGTATGCTGCCTATGGACTCTGTATAGATGAAACCAAAACACAAGCGATTACTCAGAAAAGTACTGCTATTACCAAAATAGCAGTATCACAGAGGCTTAAGCAGAGTTTCAAAGAAGAATTGCTCAATTTGTCTTTCAATCATGCTGAGGTAGAGTTAAAAGAATTTGGTGGTACAGATGGCGTTTTCTATCATAAATTGGTTCTTACTCGTGCACCTGGTGTTGATTTGCATAAAATTGTAAGCGAGGGCGAGCAGCGTTGTTTATCTATAGCTGCATTTTTTGCGGAACTTAGCACTGCAGACGATCCTTCGGCTATAGTATTTGATGACCCTGTGTCTTCGCTTGATTACTTATGGCGACAAAGTGTAGCAAGACGCTTGGTATTAGAGGCTAAAACTCGACAAGTTATTGTCTTTACTCATGATGTAGTGTTTTTGCTGCTTCTTAAGCAATTTGCTGAAGAGTTGGATGTCGAACAATCAGATCAACACATCCGCTTTCTCTCCAAAGGAGCAGGGGTGTGCACAGAGGAACTTCCGTGGGTAGCATCGCCTGTGAAGAAAAAAATAGGCTACTTGAAAAAGATTTATCAAGAAGTAGACAAACTTTATCGTGACGGTCATCAAGATGCTTACGAGAAAGAGACCAAGCATATTTATGGTTTGCTGCGAGAATCATGGGAGCGAGCCCTTGAAGAAGTACTTTTGGGTGGTGTAGTCGAACGTTACAGGCCAAGCATTCAGACGCAACAAGTTGATCAAATTGCAGATATTACTCCAGAAGATTGTAAAACTCTTAATACTGCTATGACTAAATGCTCAAAGTGGCTGGCTGGACATGATCAAGCTCCTGCCGCACGTGCACCAATACCTCTACCTACAGAGTTAAATACCGATATTCAAGCTTTAGAAAATTGGGTAAGCGCTATTCGAAAACGTCGTCAGTAATCTTTTTATTGAATATTGGACTACTCAGTAAGCCAACAAAAGGTATTAACCAACTTCATTTGACTCACCGTCTTACAAGGCACTTCCATTAGTTTTGGATTCATAACAACCACCGATAAGCATTGAGCGCGAGATATAGCTACATTCAACCGATTTTTACTATAAAGGAACTCAATATTGCGTGGTAAATCCTCAGCACTTGAAGTGACCATTGAAACAAGGACAATAGGTGCTTCTTGTCCTTGAAACTTATCCACCGGACCTACTTGCGCCCCCTCTGGTAAAATAGAGCGTAAATGATTGACCTGCACGTTGTAGGGAGTCACAACAAGAATGTCTTTGGAGGTTATTGTACGTAGCTCTTTACCATCTTCTTTAAACTGCTGTTTAAGTAGATTCTGATAAAGATTCTTAATGATTATGCCCTCTTCAATACTTTTTTGAGAGCAACCTTCATGAGTAGCATCAATCACATGAATTCCCTCTTCAGGCAAAGCAATGCCATTAAATATTAAAGATCGATTAGATGTTGATTCATGTGCGTAAAGTCTACCTTCATAGAAGGCGTCTGAAATGAACTGGCAAACGCTTGGTCGCATTCTTCGCGTATTATCTAAAAATACACCTTGCTCAGGTGGTATGGTCGCATGACCACCTAGAAGGAAATCAAGAATCGAAAGACCTGCTTCGCCAGGATGAGTTCCTTGAATAGCCTGTCCAAGCTGCATTTGATCACCGATCAAAATAATATTCTTGGCAGCAGTCCCCATAGCAACGACATTAGCTACGGCAACCTGACCTGCTTCATCAATAAACAAGTAATCGAGTTGTTCTATCAAATAGGTGCTAGAAAAAAACCATGCTGTACCAGCAAGGAGATTTTCATTTAATGTAAGTGATTCTGTTTTCTCTACGCTCTTTATACATCGCCCGTCATAGTAAGATTCCACATTTCCTTTAGTAGCTTTTTTTGCTCCTTCAAATTGGAAACCTTGCTCATTGGCAACCACCTCAATTTTATCTAATAGATTATGAATAGCCTTGTGGGCATTTGCTGCAACACCTATCTTTTTGCCTCGACGCATAAGTTCAACAATAATATGGCTGCTGGTATAAGTTTTCCCTGCTCCAGGTGGGCCTTGTATAAAAAGATAGCTATTATCTAGGTTATTTATAATTTCTAATGTCTCTTTCTGAAGATCTGAAGTAATCAAAGCTGTACCAGCAGTTTTACCATGAATGCGCGGCAATGCTTTGTTTAAAATATCTTTAATTACCTGAAAACTATCAGATCCCTCTATAACGTTATCCGCAACACTGTAAATGGCTGATCGGATGCTCTTAGCCTCAATAGGCTTTTCAGGACCAATTGAAAAACGATCAGGTGGTGGTTCTTGCTTATTTCCTCTTTTAATTTGAACCAATTTTTTATCTCATCAATAGCAAAGGCTGTTCCAACTGAATTCAAAGTTGCCGTGTCTATTGCGGAATCACCTACTCGAACTTTGTATTCCTGTGGGGGAAAATTATAGTTATAAATAAACGAACGTTTCAGTTATAAAACTGAGTATTGTAATTTTTACCATCACTGGCAGTTATCCGGAATTTCCGGATAACTGAATCTTCTTGTAACTCACCGCTAGCATAAATATTTTGCAAGTGCTCACTAATTGTTCGAATGTCAACTTTAAACAACTCAGCCATCAATTTTTGAGTTAACCAGATAGAACCATCCTCATAGCGTACTTCAATGCCATTTTCACCGGATTGTTGAGTAAAAATAAGAAATTCAGCGGTACTATTACGAATAGTTAGTTTATGTTCTGGAGTTTTATCGCTCATACCATAACCTCGTTGTAGAAAATATTTTATGACAATAATTTTTATTCATTATTATATAAAGTCCAAAAGCCAATAATTAATGGCTTTTTTGAAACATTTATCCTTATTGATAATTAACTAATTTGGCAACAGCTTGTTGCCAATCTTTTACCAATAAAATGTATTTATGTGGGTTGCTCCGCTGCATTTCCAGAAATTACCCATTCATCAATTTCACTGGATTTAAACCGCCATTGTTTACCAACGCGATGAGCAGGAATACGGTTTTTTTCAAGCCAACGGTAGATTGTTACCGAAGAAACACCTAAATACTCTGCAACTCCATCTACTGAAATCCATTTATCTACTGTTGTGTCCATAATGAACCCCTTTCAGTATTAACAATAAATAAAGCTAATGATTATCAAAGATAACTTATGCAAACTCAAGTTTCTATGAAAAATACAATTTTTAACAAGCAGATAATTGAAGGGTAACACTATAAAAAAGGGAGTTTACAGAGACTAATCCTGTGTCGAGGGAAAATTATCTAATTTTGAGGTGAGTAAAGGTAAAGTAAAACTGAAGTGAACTCAAGGAACTTAGGGAACCATACTGATTTATAAGCATTTTGTTCCCTCCTTCTCGTATTAACTAAGAGAACCAGAGGGAACAATTTAAAATTTAACTCTTCTAAAAATTATGAATTTTCATTAGAACCAAGACATATGTGATATAAGAGAGCATTTACTCCATTAAGTTTAACGCTTTTTGCCCGCTTATCTTTGTCTCGCTCAACAAGCCAGCCCGCTTCCTCCAACGTATCCAATATTTTTCGAAGATCAAACCCAGGGGCTGCCTCTTGAATAGCATCGGAAGTAAACATATAGACTCGTCCGCTCATGCTATTTTTCCACCATCCAGCCCTGTTTTTAATTGATTCTGCATCACTGAATAAAGAAAAGCGGGAGTCACCATGTTTCAGTACAAAATTTGTTATAGCATTCAATATCTGGCGATCTTCTGTTTTTCCGTCGCCCCTAAATTCATGCCAAGAATGGTAAGCCATTATAGATGCATTTAAAGCCTCATTCGTCTCCCATCCAGTTAAGCCATATTTAGTAGCCAATTCACCAGCAAATCCTATCAATGAAAATATACCTGCAGCACGAGATGACACCCCATCATTAGAAAAAAAAGCGTTTGAATCACAAATTTCTGCGTATAAAGCCGGTAGATGCTGGATATCCTCAGCTATCAGGTTTTAGCCTCGGGTGGCGCATTCTAACTCCAAGTGCGACAATCATTTTTATATTGCTGTATAAACACTTCCTTAGGCACTTTAAATCCTAAACATTTCCTTGGGCATAGGTTCATTTTAGTGAGCTTCTGATATTTCATCCTTCCTGAAATTTGCTCGGGACTCCAACCTTTCTTTAAACTTCTGAACACGTAGTCTCGTAAATCTAATTTACTGCCACGACCATTTGAGGCTCTTGCTACTGCTTTCTGATGAGCTATACCAGGCAAATATATATGCTCTTTGTTGCGGTTAACCTCTCTATATAGAGTCGATGGATGTCTTGATAGTTTTTTCGATATCGCTCTTATCGATAAACCCATATCAAGATAAGTATATAATCGTTGTCGATCTTTCTTTGTTAAATGAGTATAATCCCTCATGTGACAGGCTCCTTTGATTTGATATTCTCGTATTCAACAACTTGAATATACAGCATTTTTGTCTGTCGCACTTTTAATTAGAATTTGCCTTCTCATTTAAGGGGGTAGCTATAATCCAATAACATTCGGTTAGCATATATAGCTTTAACACCACGGGTACTTTTCCATTTATTAATTGGCTTTCTTGATTGTCTCGTGAGTGACGACCGGGTCTGATTTTTCTGGCGCACTCTTGAAATACACTTAAGTATGTTGCTTAAAAAGCCAAAATCTTCATTGCCAACAAGACAAAGTAATTTTCCCAGGCTACGTCCGACTACCAGTAAACAGTTTTTAAAATTGATTTTTTAAAGTTTCTTATCTCACCGCAAAAATTTTCCAGTAGCTATTTTTTGGGTCGCCAGAACTAGTTCCATTAAGAGGTTCTGATGGTGGCGGTAATTGTTTATCAGCTTGCGCTTCAAATATTCTAGCAAGATTAATCAGCAACATGTGGGCATAGCATTCCTGTTTTACCCCGCAATATGTACGAACAACAACTATTAAATCAGCGTGGCATTATTGAAACAATATTTAACTGTTTGAAACCTAAATGCCACATTTGACATACAAGAAATCGTTCTGTACTTAATGCTATGTCTCATTTGGCTGCCTATACTATCGATCCACTGAAATTGTCTGCGGTTAAACTCCTGACAAAGGAGCCTGCGTTGTTTACTACAAATTAAACTTAAAAAAACTCCGAACTAGGGTTTAACAAATCGGAATACCGTTCCAGACACCCTTCCCGTTCAAGTGTCTATGCATCACACGCCTATGATTTAACTCACCTTCTGAATTAGATAATAAAAATAATATTTTTTACCCCACACTGTTTCCTTACGAGCATACTTCGCCAAGTAACGCAGTGTGGGGTTTTTAAATCTAATTTTCCACCAAGGCAGAAAGGTTGCTCCCTTAGAGCCCGCTAGCGCAAGAAGTTCGGTAAGCGGCATCTCATTATCATCGCCGAATATCCTTTGGGCCCTTTTACAAAGTCCAACTTCATCTACAATGAGACGTTTGTAGATAGATGCTTGAACCATCTTGGTAATATTTATCTTTTTGATAATTTTTAAATGCTTACTTGTCTTAATGAATGCTTCTAATCTTTCTGATTGTTGTTTATTCTTAAAATAAATATCGGAATAACAAAAAAATCCACCAGGGGCTAGGACTCGCTCCACTTCAGAAAAAAAAATACTCAATTCTTGGGTAAAGATGAGAGCTTTCAAGGTTCATTACCACATCAAAACTTTCATTTTTTAAAGCTAAGCTTTCCGCATCAGATTGTAAGTAATTTACTTTTTCATTTTTATAAAAATTACTCTTTGCATGTCTTACCAAGGTAGTTACTAAATCAACACCTAAAGCATATTGAGTTTTCAGTAATTCGGAACCCAATCGTAAACCGATCCCATTGCCACAACCAATCTCTAACAATCTCTTATCGAAAAATTGCATTTTTACTAGTGGCCTTATCAGGTTATAAAGGAGAAGTGGTGAATAAATATCTTGATCTGGAGATAAGGTAGAAATATCAAAATTTAACGCCATGTATTCATTATATATTTTCTTATTCCACAGCCCCCAGTTCAAAAAAACGCTTTCTTCAATAAAATTAGCATAACATTCATAGCTTGCTTCGACATCCTCTTTCATTAACATAGCTTCTGAGAAATGATAACATTTTTGTTTAAGTATTTTACCTGTTATTCTAAGAGCTTGATTGTATGTTTTGATTTCCTCTTTCATTTTAGTCTCTTATTAAATCAGCAATTTTAACTACGTCATTTTTTACTAATTTTTTGATAAACTTAATTAATTCGCCGGCTATTTGATCTTTACACCTTTCAGTTAGAGGACCATTAATAGAAACTAGATATTCACCCTCCTGATTCTTTGTAAAGATAATCCATAAGTATTTATTGCCTATAGGACGGTCTAAACTCGCAAAATGACTGGCATAATTATAATCAAGATCTGCAAACTTCATATGCAGAGGCTCTTTGATGAAAAAACCTCCTGTAATATTAATACATACGTCCATCCCACTTGGTTTGAGTAAAGGGATATTCAAGTGAAACAACTTATTGAGCATTGATTTGATTGAAATATTTTTTATTCTCGATGTGATCTGAGCTAAGTAGTTCAGATAGTAGTCTATTACTATTGAATTTAGTTTGCTTTTTTTAAAATGTTTCGTAAGAAAAGCTTTGTTAAATGCATATGCCAAATACTGACCAAGAGGCAATGAAAAAGCTCTTAATCGCCGGTTTTTGATTAGTTGAGAACATTTTTGATAAGGAGCTGTTTTTAACAGTTGCTCTTCAATTGAATGAATAGAGTCAATATAGCTGCCCTCCTCATTTAAGGTAATATTTATCGTTTTACGTTCCGAGAACAGACCCAGAACTGACTTGTATTGACTTCCTTCTCTACCTTTATAAACTAGTGTAACAGGTATTTTATTTTGTTGACTTATCTTGTAAAAAACGATTTGGCATGCAGCAATTAATCCGGAGCTGACATTAATGTTTTTTCCTTTATGCCAGTCGATAAATTTTTCAACGAATTGTGACTCAATAGTATAATGAAACAAATGTTTTGATTGGTCAAACCCTGCATCAGGTAAATGGCTTTCGGGACCAAAGTTTAATCCTTTAACTCCTTTATTATAACCCCGCCAAAAATCAATTTTATCTTTCAGATTTTTTGCATAATCAATATTATTCTGTCTCACATAGTTAAAAAAAGATGCTTTTTCCTGTATCTGAGTGAGTGTTTCTCCACGGGAAAGTGCGGTGTAATTTTTCTTAAGCTGATCTAATACAATGTTACACGTATCATCATCAGATATAATGTGAGGTATCACGATATGTAATTCATGCAAATCATTATGCACCTTATACAGATATACTCTAATCAGTGGCTGTCTGTTTAATGGAATAATACGCCTTACATTACTATAGAACTCATGCTTCAACACATCCCTCTTATTGTTTAAGGAAATATCTTCATAGTTTAGCTTAAATTGGCCGTCCTTCTTCACCATTTGGGTCGGCGCATCTTCATTAAAGTTTATCCAGAAAGCGCTGTTTTGCTTCACAACAAAATCAAACGCTTGGAACAAGTACTCTTTGATGAGTTTTCCATGGAGTTGTAAGTGTATGCCGCAATTCAAACCATAACCCATTTTATTTGAGACCCAATATATATATTGATAATCTGACAAAGCTATTTCTTTTAATACTGGATTTTCAGCGACATGATTACCTGTTTCTTTTTCAAAAATATTTTGTAATTCATTTGCAAGATTTCTGGCAATTTTATCAATGCTTGGGTGATTAAGAAAATATTCTATAGGTATGCTAAGCGAGGGACATTGCAATTTATCATGAATTCGGTTTCTAATTTCTAAATACATCAATGAATCCATCCCCATTGAGTACAAATCATTTTTTGCTGCGGTTAGATCAAGCTCTGCCATCCCCATAACATCCGCAGTAATTTTGCATAAAGCCAAACTCAACACAGCGACACGCTCTTCATGGGCATGCTCTCGAAGAGAGTTTAAAAAGTGCTGGGCTGGTTCGGGAGCCTCTTTACTCTGAGCGAAAAACTCTATTTGTTTCGGTGCGTTTTTGAAATAAATATCCCCATCAATAGGACATACTGAAATTTGCGTCACCTGACGTGTCAATAGAACATCAAGAATAACCACGCTGTCTTTATCTAAAGGAATAAAACCCTGTTGTTTCATAACATGCGTAAGATTTGCTGCCATCCCCACCGTATGAAAAGGACCCCAGTTAATCGCAATTGCAGGTAAACCCAACTGATATCGTAAATGCGCCAGTCCATCTAAAAATCCATTAGCAGCAACATAATTTGACTGCCCTTTTGACCCTAGCACTGACGCTATAGAAGAAAATAAAACAAACATGTCCAACTGAATATTTTTAGTCAATTGATGCAGAATCTGAGCACTTTCCATTTTCGCACGTAAAACACTTTGAATATCTTCGTCGCTTAAATTCACAATCAAGCCATCTTTAATGACACCTGCAAGATGAAACACTCCTCTGAGAGGTTTAGAATCTTGTTCAACATGTTCAACTATCTGCTTCATTTGTTGATAATTACTTGCATCAGCAACATAATGCCTAATGTAAACTTGTTTTTTTCTAGCACTTAAAATCAAGTCCTTTGTATCCATTGAACATTCAGAGCGACTAGTAATAATGATGTGTCTAGCACCTCTTACAATAAGGTATTCAATTAATGCCTTTCCCAAACCTCCAGTGCCTCCCGTAATGAGGTAACGTGCCCCTCTATCAAATAATATCTTTTGTTGCTCAGGAGGAGGAGACAATTGTTTTTTTTCTAGCCTGGGGACATAAATTGAATCTCTTACTGCAAATTGAGTTTCCAAATTTTTAGCATCGAATAGATAGTTTAAAAGCGTGTTCAAATTGCCGTTTGAACCTAAGTCAATCGTATAATTTCTACTGAGTCCGAGCTCATTTCTAAAGCTTTTCCAAAAAGCACTCGCCATCGTATGCTCGGGATTTACTTTATTTTTATTTTTAATGCTATAGGCATTCTCTGTAACTAATATAAAGCTGCTCGGGCATGATTTAAACATTTTTTGACAGCAATGAAACAACGCATTAAATTGTCCTTCTTCATAAAAAAAGATTATGTTTTTATTTTCTATACTCTCTAATGTACTCACATCATCTGTGTGCTGGTAAACAAGATGACCAAATACTTGTTTCGCTTTCATTTCGTCTTTCGCAATAACCCAAAAATCAGGAATTTCTGGTGTGCTCAGCAACTTTACATTAAGTTTATTCCATATTACTTCATAGAGATGATCCAAGTTAAATTCATTGCCAGAGATTGGGCTCGCCTGTCCTAAATCAGTACATATTAAAGAGTCCCTTTTCTCAAACCAAAATTCTCTCCGGTCAAATGCATAGTTAGGTAGCGCTACTTTTATAAATCTATAACCACAATTTTTATAGTATAAATTCCAGTCTACATTTTTGCCTTGCAAATAATCGGTAAGAAATAACTTTAGTACAGCATCGTCTTGTAAATCAAGCGGATTATTTTTCCCCTGCGACGATGCAAATTGCCCCACATCTAACAATCGCCCGGCCTCAGCAGCGCTTTTAGCAACCACAGCCAACCGATAAGTATGATGTTCTCGGCAAGTGGCAGCGGTAAAACATACATCACTAAAACTATCTTTTGTTGTTTCTAAATACTGTTGATATCGTTTTGCCAAATAGTCTAATGAGGTTTGGGTTTTTGCCGATATAACAAGTAAATTTAATCTGGCTGGTTGAGGTGGACTTTGATGTGCCATTAGAGCAAATTCTTGCAAAATAACATGGGCATTCGTACCGTTGAAGCCAAAAGAATTGACCCCTGCGCAGTTGGGTTTTGAACCCATGTTCCAATCCATATTTTGCAGAGCGATACGTGTATTATCTAGTTTTATATTGGGATTTAATTTCTTAAAATTTAAATTCTTATAAATTTTCTTCTTTTGTAGGCTAATGATCGTTTTAATAACACCTGCTATACCAGAAGCACTTTCAAGATGACCTATATTTGTTTTAACTGCACCAAGATATAATAGGTTATCTTTGCTACGCTGACATCCATAGACGTTATTAATAGAATGAACCTCTGTAGGATCACCTATAGGAGTACCTGTTCCATGCGTTTCAACATAGCTGATATCACTACTCGATAAGTCGGTTTGTCTCAGGGCTTTCAACATTACTTCCTCTTGGCTTTTACCGTTAGGAGCAGTAAAGCCCATAGATTTTCCGTCATTATTAACTGCTGAGGCTTTAATAACAGCTAAAACCGTATCCTTATCGCGAACAGCGTCCGCCAGTCTTTTAAGAAAGATGACCCCACAACCTTCGGAGCGAACATAACCATCTGCATCTGCATCAAAGGTTTTACATTGACCATCGGGCGATAATGCCTTAGCGTTGCAAAGAGCTATATTTAGCTCTGGCATTAATATGATATTCACGCCACCAGCCAAAGCAAAATCGATTTCTTTATTTTTTAAGCTCTGACACGCATAATGAATTGCAACTAAAGATGAAGAACACGTTGTAGTAAAACTTATCGATGGTCCTTTAAAATCAAAAACATATGCCACTCGACCCGGAATATAACTTACTCCATTACCGGTAACATAATAAAAATTTAATGTTTCGCTTTGGTGTTGGTAATATCCCGTACCAATGGGCCCCACGCCAACAAATACACCTGTTAAACTATCGCGCAAAGAACAGGGAGGGTAGTTTGCATTTTCCAAAGCCAGATAACAACATTCTAAAAAAATTCGATGTTGAGGTTCCATCAATTGCGCTTCACGGGGACTAATACCAAAAAAATTTGCATCAAAATCTTTAATATTCTCCATCAATCCAAGTTTATTAACGTAGGATTTTCCTGGGGTATCCTTATTTGGATTATAGTATTTCTCATTGTCCCATCGGTCTATTGGAATATCCTTAATGCCACTCAGCCCTTCTTCAAGCAACCTTTCAAATGCGGCAATATCAGGTGCATTAGGTAGTGAACAGCTCATTCCTATAATAGCGATTGAATCGTCTGCCTCCTTGTGGGACGCATTAATTGATGATTGTTCACTAAT
>JACPOX010000029.1:0-1268 GCA_016191305.1 Legionella longbeachae
ATCGAGAGAATTTATTAATGTTTATAAAATACTAGAGACTCATCAAGTAGACATGCGTACCGCCGCATACATTCATGCTTTGAATAGACAGGCAGAAGCTGTTACGGCGCAAGGAACACATGATTATTTTTCAGAGTCTTATTGAAAGAAGTTATTTGCGCAACTGTGAAAGGCCAGCAGGCTTAAAAATATGAAAGCTCTTCTTCATACAAAATTGTGGGTTTCAATCAAAATAAAGAGACTTCTGAATTTCCCTGTGACATTACCTCAGAAAATGCTTAATCCCTAGCATTTGGATTATTTAAAGATGCATAAGGAAAAAAAATTGCTGCTGTAATACATCTTGCAGCAGACTTTTTACAGGTGAGGAATCTCCTTTATATGAGACTGTAAATATAAAGGGAACAAAAAACTTGCTTAAAGCATTACAGGATTTTCAAATTGACCGGTTTGTTTATACCAGTCCGTGTGGACACGATATTTGTCACAATATTCCTCCCAATTTTTATTTATAGCGGCTGTTGACATTTGATCCTCGATACAGACGTGCCGCGCTTTATGCGAGTACTGTAGAATCAAACCTTTTTGTCTTATACTGATCTAAAAACAGAGGGACAGGGAAGAATGAGACTACGAACAAAACAGTGGTCGGATAGGGAATTAAAACAATGGCTTTCTGAAGCAGAAATATCAACCGTTGTGGATTCGATCAATCAGGGGTCAACAGAACGGCAAATTCAACTTTTTGATTTATTGTCACCAACAAAAGCAGAAACAGTGTTCATCTTTCTTGAGCCGGTCAATCAAGCAGAAATTCTGGAACATCTGGATCATAAAAAGGCGCTTGCCTTACTTGAACGCATGGAGCCGGACGATAGGGCGCGACTTTTTTATGAGTTAACAGAAGAAAGCTCTCAACGTTTTCTGGGTCTTTTAAGCGCGAAAGAACGCATCGCAACCGCGTTGCTTTTAAATTATCCATCGGAAACCGCAGGACGCATCATGAGTCCTTTTTTTGTGGCCTTAAATCCTACGATGACCGTTGAAGAAGCTCTGGATAAAATTAGAACCTTTGGCGAAGAAGCTGAAACGATTTATGTAATGCCAGTAGTTGGTGAATCTATGATTTTGAAAGGTACGGTAGAGTTGGATAAATTGGTAATGACTTCGCCTGAAAAAACGATTGAGTCTTTAATGACAAAAAATCCCAAAAGTTTTTCGGTTTATGCTGATCAAGAAGAAATTGCACGCTTTATTCAATCAACAGA
>JACPOX010000029.1:1312-7470 GCA_016191305.1 Legionella longbeachae
TTAGTGGGTATTGTTACGATTGATGATGCAATGGATATTATGCAACAAGAAGAAACAGAGGATATCTTGCGTGGAGGGGCGTCAGAACCTCTACGAAAACCCTATTTTTCAGTATCTATTTTTCGATTAACTAAAATGCGAATTATCTGGCTTATTTTTCTAGCGGTTGCAGGTGCATTAACTGTAAAAGTATTGAATTCTTTTGAATCAATATTAAATCAAGAGATCCTTCTGGCTTTATTTATTCCTCTTATTATAGGAATTGGGGGAAATACCGGATCACAATCAGCCACAGTTATTGTTCGTGCTTTGGCTATGAATCAAGTTCAAAATAATGATGTTTTACGTGTGGCAATACGTGAGACAACTGTTGGTATTCTTCTTGGTCTCATGCTAGGCCTGATGGCTTATTTCACAATTAGTGTTTTGTTTAAAAAAGAGCTTGCGATGGTTGTTGCTTTCAGCTTAATTACCATTTGCAGCATAGGAGCATTAGTGGGATCCCTAATGCCCGTTTTGAGCCGTGTTTTTAGGTTGGATCCGGCTGTTGTCAGTGCTCCCTTGGTCTCAACAGTCATTGATGCAGCCGGTCTATTAATTTATTTTATGCTTGCCAAAATAATTTTAAAACTCTAGAGCATGTCGCTAAAAAATAAATCGATCCCATTGACCATAGGAATTATAAATTGCTCCTCGAGGGAAGCTTAAAAGTATCAAAAGCACTCCACAAAGAAGACTGGATAGCGTTTGTGAAAGACTGGCGTCATATATAAAAGGTGTACACAACAAGCAAAAACCAAAAACGAGATTAATCCACCTTACAGCCCGCGCGGTTTCTGCCAGAGCAGTTACAGTAGCAGTGATTACTAAAGAGCCTATAATATGATCGGCGTTTGCCATACCTCCAGCAGAGTCCAGAGTCAATCGTGTAAACATGAGCCAAAACCCAATCACTAGGCAAAGCAGTAAATTCCAGGGTAAAGTAACCCCCCCACCTACCATATCTTTGAGGATCTTTAGGGGAGATCGCTCAAAATTGGTTTCATCTTGACGGTTTTCAGTTTCAGTATCTGTATCGCCTACAAACAAAATGCGTAAAACAGGTCGACCTGCTTTCCAGCGACGCCATAAAAAAACACTAGTTGCGACCAGTTCATCAAAAGAATAAGGGACTTGTATCAACATGGCTATAGCGGCAATTAAACATAATGTGCACCAGGTATCTAACAATATGGGTTGAATGATAATAAAAGTAACGGATATAACCCCTAAGGGGACAATCAAAATCCCAAACAGTAATACCAACCAAGGCATTGTCCGCCAGCGATTTGTTCCACCAATAATTCCTGTAAGAATTTCAAGGATATAAACAAAGGCACCTAATCCAGCATCAGGGACAGGCCAAGCCTCTGAAACATAAGAGGTAATAATTTCTTCTGTACCATTTTTGGGATCATTGGCATAGCCCATGAAAAATGGGTCCCAAACACCATCAATATGTTCTAATTGATAGGCTGCCATATACCGGGAGACAAACAATCCAAAGAATGCGAGTATAATAATCAGGAAACGTTGTGACCAACTTGATGGTGAAAAACCCCAACCATCAGGGATTTGAGAACCTTCCATGGCAGCGTTGGGCGCTACGCCAACATCAGGGCGCACTAAAACGGAAAAGCCAATAATGAGAAGTCCCACAAGTGTTCCATTCAGATAGGCCGCCGCTGTCGGGGCCCAAAAAGCTAAGGGAGCAAAGGTGACCCACAGTCCAATAAAAGCGCAAAGCCATCTTACTCTTGCAAACCGCCATGATAAACACAAAAAGGCCGAAAAAATGAGTATGCTACCGCTTATCCAATCGCTGAGCATCATCGGATAAGATTCATAGCCTAAGGTTGCTGGGGAGCTTATGAGCCAAAATCCCAAAGCAATATTTAAAAAGTGCGCCCAGAGGAAGTTTTGATGGGTTTGACGAAATTGTTTTTCATAGGCTTTACGTATTTTTTCAGGATTTTGATGCTGGATGGCTTTCATCCAATCGGGCATTGGAATTCCATTCGTTTCATACCAGTTCTCAGGGTCGTTTTTTAAATCCTGAATGATTTTAGGTAAGGTTTTTTTAATTTGATATTTCGGTTGCCAATTCAGCTTTTCCTTTGCTTTAGCAATATCCAAATCATAATGATCGGAAGATAAATCCATCATAAAAGGTTTTATAAAAGGTTTTTGACCTTGATCGAAATCATCTGGAACGAGGGGCTCTAGTTTTTCTTCCAGCCAGGTCCCAGCTTTAGCAAAAGGTTCAGGGACATTAATTAATTCTGCTTTTTCATCATGCATCAGATCGGTGATGTACTGCTGCATTTGTTTATAATTGACAACGTCAGGTTCACCAGCAAGAATGATCTCTTTTTTAGACAGATCATTACGATTTTTTATGGATTTTTTAAATAAACGCAACAAATCTTCTTTATGAATGAAAGACTGTCCAGCTTCAATGTTTCCAGCATACAAATAGCTTTTAAAGGAGCGCTCATAGACGCGTTTGATTTGATGAGCCAGAGTGGGAACGCAACTGCTATCATCATATAATCCTGCAAGTCTTAAAATCAGATAGGGAATATGGCCATGATGTTCTTCAATAACCTTTTCGGCTTCAGCTTTGGATTCAGGATAAACCCATTTGGGCCCAAGGGGAGTATATTCATTGATTTTTTCGCCAGGTTTACCGGGTTCATGAACAAGCATTGTACTGGCATAAATAAATCGTTCGACTTCAAAATCCTGTAATTTTTGAAGTAATTTTTTTGTTCCCTTAACATTTACCTCTTCATACAGAGGTGTATCTTCACCAGTAAAATCAAAATAGGCTGCGAGATGGATGACCGCTGCAATTTTTGTCCCATAATTTTTTTTGAATGTTTGAAAGGCTTGGTTGATGGACGATTCTGAGGTTAAGTCCATAATAATATCAGCGGACCCTTTTTCGCGATCAAATCCAATAATGCGATAATCCTTTTTTAAGGAAGTGGTTAATGCAGTACCAATATTTCCTGAGGAGCCGGTTATTAGGACAATAGGCTTTTCATTCTCACGTACCATCTTAATTCCTTTTATTTTTAGTACAAAAATCTCGTTTTATATTATTATAGTAGAAAGTTAGTCGGCATATTCCAACCGAAGGAAAATCATCGATTTCAGTGAGCTTTATTTAGAAGAAATTTGTTTAAATAGCTGAATATATTATTAATTTTTGATTGATAATCTATCTAAAACTCCAGTATTTATGCCAATAATATTAGTAATGATGATGATGTTGCTTATTTTCGCATAAGGACGTAAATTATTTTAGTACTGTTCGTAATAGCATTTTTAGAATCTGTCAGATCAAAATTTTATTATCTAATTACTGCAAATTAAGTACGAAAATTATAGGTTAAGGGTTAAAGTTTTGTGTTCTTGATTAGTGCCCCCCGGAAATAGGGATGAGCCGAGTACATTATAATCTTAAGACTAAAGGATTAGAGCGTTTGTGTTGCCACTTGTTATCTATGAGTACCCCATCAGTGCCCCTCAGAGGTCTTCAATTTTTGAAAACTACTCGTAACTACTTGATTTAAATTGGTGGGCCTCCTAGGACTTAGGACCAACGGATTATGAGTCTGTAAAATAGGGGTTTTATCACGTTTTATCAAATTTTAAATTCTTTTAAAAACCTCTTAAAATCAACGTTTATAAGCCTAATTTGCCATAGACACTTTATTTAGTTTTAAATAAAGTGTCTACATGGCGTCTACATGGGATTTTAGGGGTAAATTATGACGGAAGCTGAAAAGAGTATGAAATTAACCAAAACCATCGTTCCTTGCTGAAAGTAAAACTGGTTATATCTATGAACCTAAAAAAGCGGTGAATAGGGTAGTGGAGTTGGCGTACCATTTACTTTGCATGATCTGAGAAGAACATTCGCCACTATTGATAGCCTTGATTTACCTGCTTATGCTTTGAAGCGATTACTCAATCATAAAATGAATAAGGATGTTACAGCTTAAGTATCCCTGATTTTACCAGACGTTTCAGTCCTTCATTGAAAGTTTTAAAGTTGTCATCTGGAAATAGCTTAGATAGATCTCGATTAGTAAAGATGTATTTGCCTTGTCTATTTTGTTCTCTCAGTACATTAATAGCGTGTTCTTTGAGGTATACTAAGATGTTACCCTTTCCGGACACCCTCTTAGTTTTAGCAACGTTTCATTAAAAAAGGCTTATGTTAAAGAAATCGGATACTCTTAACAGACGGCTGATTTAAGTTAATCAAAAAAATTTAATCGCTTATATCGTTGCTCTAGCAATTCGAGATATTTTTCCTGCATCAGTGGAGATAAAAAACTCAAACCAATTAGTTCTTGCCATTTGGGTATTACCTGATGGAATTCTTGCACGATCCCATCGATGACATTCTGATTTAATCCTAATTTTTCAATGGCAAAATACTTAAGAAAATCACCCTTTGTTAAATTATTTTTTTTTCCTTTTAGAGGTAAAGCCAGTTCTTCTTTGGTATTTTTTTGAGCGATGGTTGAGTTAAGTAAATCGTAGGCCGGTGATATGGAAATTTTTCTATCCTTAGTAATCAGGGAAAAATTTTTTAGATGCATGTCTTCATTGCCGACCAGAAAGTTAAACAACGTCAGCTTAAATAATTTCACGAATTCAATTTTTGGGAAAGTACAAAACTGCTGTATGACTGCAATTACTTTTTCCATAGAGCTTTTATATTTTGTATGTCGATCTTCACCGGATAGCTGTGCAAAATCTTCTAAAGCTAACTTTTTATTAAGGCCTATTCTATCAAAGCGTTTAATGAAGTAGGTTAAACTGTTGTCTTTAGAATAAATCAAACCATGAACCGGAACTTCGAGGCTAATGGCCTTTGCAAGGGTCATAGTAATGGCTTCATTTTCCGGCAATTCTGGGTAAATATCACTTTGTGGTTTTAAAATGTACTTACCCTTTTGATCAACGATTTCAAAACCTCCCTCCTTAATCTTTAGTTTGGCACTTAGTTTTTTTTGGACGCCTTGAATAGACATCTTTCCTACACGAGCAATTGCTTCCTGTCGCTGCTCATCAGCACTTAAATCTAATGGGCTAAGGTTTTTTAATTGAGGGGAAAGCAAATGCAATCCACGTTGAGAATAGTTTTCTTGGTCACTAATTACGTCATAAGTAATAGGGCAGCGTTTCATCTTAGTTCCTCAATAGTCACTGCACCTACGACATCTTGGCCAACTAGTATCAATTGGCCAAAATAATCATTTTTATCGATTTTATATTTGCGTAATAATGCTTCAAGCATAATGCCTTCAGGGAGTAATCCTTCAAAAAAGGGTGGAAATACGTCAAAATCATAGACTTTATTGGTTAATGGCATAGTGAGAGACACAGGTGCGTTCTGGTAATCATCAAAGTAGGTAAAGCGATATTTTCCACCTTGTAATTCTTCTAATATTCCAGCCTTAATGCCATTCACTGATACGTATGCTTTTCTCATGAATTATTATCCGTTGTTTGAGGAAAAGCCGTTTCAAATTTCATTTGAATATTTAAAACATCTAATACTTTTAGCAATGTATTTAGCCGCACCGATTCTTTCCCTTTTTCAATATCATAGATAACCGTCTTACCGACCCCAGCTAACCGAGCTAATTCCTGTTGCGATAAGCCGCTGTGTTTGCGGTAGTAATGGACTAAATTGGCAATTTCGTGTGTAGGCATGGAACACCAAAAATTAATTGTATATTACTGTTATAGCAGTAAAAATGATAAAAATAAATTTATTATTGCATTTCTTTGCATTAATTCACCATAAATTACTGTTATGGCGGTAAATTTAATTGATTTCCTGATTTTTCCATATTTATTTATTATAAATTGCTAAAAATTACTGTTATCGCGGTAAATTTGAGGGGGGGGAATAACAAAAAGTGATGTTTAGCCTCAAAAATACGTCCATTATGGATTAAAGGTTTGGCTAATATGGATTATGAGTTCGTCCAAAATGGAATGCAAATGAATTTTTTCGATTATTTAATGCTCATTGGTAGACGTATAAAAATATCTGGGACTAATGGGCACTTAAGTAATAAAACTAAAAG
>JACPOX010000030.1 GCA_016191305.1 Legionella longbeachae
TACGAGTAGGACATAATAAGTATTTTGATAAAAATAAATTAACCACAAATAACTTAGAAATGGCGTTGATAATACTAATAATGTGGTCGCTTCCATTTGGCGGGTGATTTGTATTGATCCGTAAATTAGCATTAAAACTGAAATGGACACATTCATCTTTAGAAAATCATTGGCTGGCATAGTACTCATAATGGCTCCCAGGATACAAAAGATGATTAACCCCAAAAATCTGGTGCTTGGCTTAATTGCGCCCATGCTAATCGGAGCTGCCATATATCCAATTAAATGATAGCCCGATACAATTACCATTAATGACGCCCAACTATCTGAATTCCAAAGAAATATTGCCGTGAGAATAAAGTTAATAAGCAATGAGCGGCGACATAGATTATATTGAGGGTGTAATTCACTAATAGCTCTCTTTGGCATTTGACCTTCTTTAGCCATAGCGTAAAACATTCGTGAAGCACCACCTAAATAAGAGTAACCTGTTCCTGAAGGACTAACTATGCTATCAGCAATCAAAATAATTGTTAAAAAATTTACTCCAAGCAACATCGCTAAATTAATTAAAGGTGAATGGAAATTAAGATTACTCCAACCATTTGCCAACATATGATGGGGAACAGCCCCCATAAAGGATATTTGCAATAACATGTAAACCAACATCACAATTACAATTGAAAAAATAATTGATAGAGCAATATTTCGTTTTGGATTTTCTATTTCACTGGCAAAGGCAACAGCTAATTGAAATCCATTAAAAGAATAGATTAAACCCGCGGAAATAATCGCAGTAATTGCTGAGCTAATTCCATAATGAGAATTTGTATCCAAGCTAAAATTACTGATGTCAAAACGCATAATCAAGAAAATAATAATAGTAAAAATTGGACTAAAAATCTTTAATACCGTCACTGTATTATTAATTTTGGCTAATAACTTAATACCAAAATAATTAACAAATAAATAAATGACCAATATACTCAATGCAAATAATTTACCGTAAACCGTCAGGACATTGTCTACAATTAAAACATCATTTTTAATTGCAGCAGCTAAATATTGTGTGGTCGCTTGCGCTTCGGTACCAATTGTTACCATTAATCCAAACCAACTAGCAAAGGCAAAAGGCATACCAAAAATGCTATTATGGGACAAGGCACTGCAGCGAGCGGTTGCCCCACGCACTGGATAGATTGATGCGACTTGTGCAAGACATAGACCCACAGCCATTACCAATAACGCGGCCATAATCCATGCTAGGAATGAGTAATTTCCTGCAATTTTAGCATTTAGCTGAGCACTAAAGAGCCATCCAGAACCAACCATAGCAGTAGCAGATAATGCTGTTGCGCTAAATAATGAAAGTTTCGCATGTTTCGATTTTGAACTCATGATAAATTACCTTAGAAAGTAATACATTTATGAAAATTAAAATAAATTATAATTCTCGAATATTGTCTAGCCACTTAGAGCTTCCTGTATGACGGTATTTCCTCGGTTTATTTAGAAGTTGCTCATTGTTATTTATTTTTTTTCTTTTGCAGATCCTTTTTAACCCAATTAATTAAACCGCCCTCGACAAGCAATTCTTTTTGACGTTTGGACAAGCTGTGCTGCACTTCAACTTCCTTGCCATTTATTTTATTTTAAATGATTCATTATCCAGTATATCGGGTAAGTTACTGATTTCAACACTATCGTTTAAGTGTATTACGTCATATTCTTTTGGATTTTTAAAAACTAATGGCACAATGCCAAAATTAATTAAATTTTGCCAATGGATCCGAGCAAAGCTCTTTGCAATAACAGCTCTTAAGCCCAAATAACGAGGTGCTAAGGTTGCGTGTTCTCGACTTGATCCTTGACCATAGTTTTCTCCTCCTATGATCACATGACCTTCATGGTGTTCTTTTGTGCGGGCCACATAATCTGGATCGATATGTGTAAAAGTAAACTCACTAATCTGTGGAATATTACTGCGATAAGGAAGAACTTTTGCACCTGCCGGTGAAATTTCATCAGTAGAAATATTGTCTCCAACTATGAGTAATACAGGTATTTTTAATGCATTATCTAAGGGTGCAAACTCAGGCAATGTCGCTATATTGGGTCCTTTTACCAATTTGATTTTTTCTGCCTCTTCTAAGGTTAACGGATTTTCAAAACATGCAGGATTTAATATCCTTTTTTGGGGTAATTCTATTGTAGGATAAGGCATAGCAAGCGTTCTAGGATCAGTAATCACTCCGGTCAATGCGGATGCTGCCGCTGTTTCCGGACTGCAAAGAAAAACTTTATCTTCTGCGGTACCTGAACGTCCTGGAAAATTTCTTGGTACGGTACGTAAACTATTTTTATCTGTAGCGGGGGCTTGTCCCATACCGATACATCCATTACATCCTGCTTGATGTATACGAGCCCCCGCATGAATTAGGCTTGCCAAATGGCCATCACGAACTAATTCTTCCAAAATAGTGCGAGAGCTTGGATTAATATCAAAAGAAACATTTGTGTTGATAGTTCTTCTTTTTACTATTTCGGCCGCAATTGCAAAATCACGATAACCTGGATTCGCTGATGAACCAATATAAGTTTGATAAACTTCCTCTCCGGCAATTGCGGCAACTGAAACAACATTCCCAGGGCTAGTGGGTTTTGCAATGAGTGGCTCCAGTTTGGATAAATCAATTTCATCATGTTTGTCATAAATTGCATGTTTATCTGCTGTGATTTCCAACCAGTCTTTTCCTCGGCCCTGGCTTTCTAAAAATTCTTTTGTTATATCATCGGAGGGAAAAACTGTTGTTGTTGCTCCTAGTTCTGCACCCATATTGGCAATTACATGACGATCCATAGCACTTAAATGCTTTAATCCATCCCCATAATATTCAATGATATAACCTACCCCTCCTTTTACATCATAGCGGCGCAACATTTCTAAAATAATGTCTTTTGCACTTACCCATGGAGGTAATTTTCCAGTTAAATGAACTCCTAAAACTTTAGGCATTTTTATGTAGAGGGGATAACCTGCAATAGCCATTGCAACCTCTAATCCACCGGAACCAATGGCTATCATTCCTAAGGACCCCGCCGCACAAGTATGACTATCCGATCCAGTTAATGTTTTGCCTGGTTTTCCAAAACATGACTAAAGTTCCTGTTGCATCCTGACACAGTGTTTGATCTATTTTCAAGGCAATTTCTTTACCAGGAACCATTGTGCCTTCAAGAAGATGGGGCTGAATTATTTTTTTTGTAACATTCATTGTCATCTCCTCCTTGAGTGACTGATTGTTTGTTAAAATATAGCATATTTAGTCCAATCAATTTGCACTTTGTGCTCTTGGGACTAAACTTTATATAAATACAAAGAACTGCTATTGAATTAATATTTTTGTAGGTTGGGCCCCTGGCCCAACTTAGAGGTAAAGCACTTTTCCTTAACTTAATGCCTGTATGAATGAGGTGGATCATGAACTATGTTGATCGTCATCAAGCAGGCCTTATTCTGGCGGATTCACTTAAGTCTTACAGTCATCGAAATGATGTGATTGTATTGGCATTACCTCGAGGTGGTGTTCCAGTAGCTTATGAAATTGCGAAAAAATTATCTTTGCTATTTGATATATTTATTGTGCGCAAGTTGGGTGTTCCTGGACATAAAGAGTTGGCTATGGGAGCTATTGCATCAGGAGGAGTGGTTGTTTTTAATGAAAACATTGTAGATGCTTTAAACATAAACAAAGAGGCGATCGATAAAATTTTGCAATCAGAGCAGGAAGAATTACAACGACGAGAATATGTTTATCGAGGTAATAAACCCTTTCCTGATCTCACAGGAAAAACCATCATTTTGGTTGATGATGGTATTGCGACTGGCTATACCATGAGAGCAGCAATTAAGTCATTGCAAGAGAAAAATCCCGCGGAGATTATTCTAGCAATACCGGTGGCCGCACGTTCCACTTGTAAGGAGTTAGCCCCCTTAGTCAAAAAAATTATTTGCCCATTTCACCCAGCCAATTTTTATGCTGTTGGATTATGGTATAACGATTTTTCACAAACCACAGATGATGAAGTGATTCAGTTGTTAAATAGAATAAATTAATGATATTGTCTCCAAAGCGTGAAAAACTAAAGGGCAGACAATGAATGAATTAACCAATAAAATTGTTTTAATCACCGGTGCTTCCAGTGGTATTGGTCAAGCCTGTGCTCGCTTGTGTGCGAAACAGGGTGCTAAATTGATACTCTGTGCGCGACGCATTGATCGTTTAGAAAAATTGGCTAAAGAGTTGAGCCAAGATGAGGGTAATGAGCCTTATATTTTATCTTTAGACGTCCGAGATCATGAACAAGTCAAAAAACAATTGGGCTCGTTACCCAAGGAATGGCAGTCTATTCAGATATTAATAAATAATGCAGGATTGGCATTGGATACTTTACCTTTACAGCAGGGTATTGTTGAGCATTGGGATACTATGATTGATACTAATATTAAAGGATTACTGTATGTCAGTCGCGCATTGATTCCTGGTATGCTTGAACGTAAAGTTGGACATGTAGTTAATATCGGTTCGATAGCAGGACATGAATGTTATCCGAACGGTAACGTTTATTCGGCAACAAAATCTGCAGTTCACGCTATTTCGAAATCCATGAGATTAGATATGCTTGGTAGCCCAATTCGAGTTACTGAAATTGCTCCAGGTGCAGTAGAAACGGAGTTTAGTGAAGTACGCTGGAATGATAAACAAAAGGCAAAGGAATTTTATCAAGATTTTCAGCCTTTGCTAGCAGACGATATAGCAGATGCTATAGTCTATTGTATTACTCGTCCTCCTCATGTGGATATTGAAGAAATGATTATTATGCCAACAATACAGGCTTCTGCAAATCACCTATGTAGAAAGAAGCAATAGGAAGTTTTTTGTATTTCCCAAAAGTAAAAATTGTGCTAAAAATTTACACACCTAAGTCTAATAGTCTATTATTATTATATATAGGTAACGACTAATCCTGGCTGAACCATTTAATAGTATTCAGATTGGGAGGTTGTTTTGGAGAGTGGTGTGTAAGCCTATGTGGTTGGTAGGAAGCCTTAAGCTCAACATAAACCTCCATAATGCAAATCAGTTACCGGCTCAGGATACAGGAAGGTTGTTGCCTGTATTTAATTCCTTCTAATGAACTTACCGCTTCCTCTCAGTCTATGATTTAAACCCATCAAACATATAAAAATAAATCATTTTGCATAAATTTTAATCATGAAGTATACTTTAATTGCAATCATTATTAATGAGAACAAGCCAGGAGGCTATTGTGAAAAAACTAATCTTATCTGTAGTTTTAAGTGCTCCATTATTCTTGACTGCTTTTCCAGGTTTTTCGGCACCATCATCAACTCTTTATAATCTAGGGTCTAGAACTGATGGTTCAAACGCAACGCTGCCTACTGCAGGGGTAAAGTATGCATATCATTATAACCGCTGGCATAGGTGGCATCCTTATCATCGGCCTTATTGGCATCGTGGGCATCCTTACCACCGTCATCATTGGCATCGTGGTCATCGTTGGCATCGTCGGTAAGAATCAGCCTCTTAACGTATTATATAATGAGGAAGGTATCATGAACAAATTGATTCTTACTTTAATGGTAGTTGTACCTACCTTATTGGTGGCAGGATGTGCCACTGAACGAGTCTATTACACTCCACGTTATACGCCAAATTATGTATATTCCGTTGGGTATCAGACAAGCCCCTATTGGGATGTAGATTATTATAATGACAGTGATGCATATTATTATGGTTATAATGATTTAGGGAATGTAGGCTATTGGGGTATGTATAATTCTTATCAGGCATACTAGCAAAAAGCCGGGATTTATCCCGGCTCAATCTACCTAATCCTCGTGGTTTAACTACGAGGATTTTTCAATTGTAAACAAATCCTAGATTCCATCTATTCTTTAGCTCGTGAAACATATTCGCCTTTACGTGTATCTACTTTAACCAGCTCACCTGTTTGTACGAATAAAGGTACACGGACTACGGCTCCAGTTTCCAGTATTGCTGGTTTACCACCACCACCTGAAGTATCACCTTTTAATCCTGGATCTGTTTCGGTAATTTCTAAAATAACAAAATTAGGGGGCGTAACTTGAATCGGCTCATTATTCCAAAGTGTTACCATACATATGTCTTGTTCTTTTAGCCATTGCGCTGCATCCGCAAGTACTTCTTGGCCAAGGGCATACTGTTCAAAATTATTAGGGACCATAAAATGCCATTGTTCACCATCGTTATATAGGTATTGCATTTCAACATCAGCAACATCAGCAGAAGCTAAGGTATCTCCTGATTTAAAGGTACGCTCTACAACTCTGCCAGTTTTCAAGTTGCGAATTTTAATACGAGTAAAAGCTTGGCCTTTTCCGGGTTTTACGAACTCACAATCAAGAATGCTGCAAGGGGCGTCATCAAGCATTACTTTCAAGCCATTTTTAAATTCATTGGTGCTATAGATTGCCATTAGTACTCCACAGTTGAGATTTTGCTTGGTTTTAGTTAAAGTTCGCACAGTTTATCAATTCTGTGTAATTAATGCGAGATACCTCTTTAAGTTGGCAAAAAAATTTAGCTCAGGGTTTTTCTTCAGTGAATGAATTATTAAGTTATCTGGAGTTACCTTTATCTATTGGGAATTTATCAGCTGAAAAACAATTTTCCAGCCGCATTCCTTTGGGATTTGCAAAACGCATGCAAAAAGGAAATCCTCTTGATCCTTTATTACTCCAAGTTTTGGCGACTGAAAATGAACTGGAGTTCACTGAAGGTTACAGTATTGATCCTTTGGATGAGCGCAATACTAATCCAATACGAGGCTTGATTCATAAATATCATGGACGTGTTTTACTCACCTTGACCGGTGCTTGTGCTGTGAATTGTCGTTATTGTTTTCGCAGGCATTTTCCTTATCATGAGAATAATCCTGGTCGTAATGGATTTAAAGATATTTGTAATTACATCAGCAAAGATCCCAGTATCACGGAAGTAATTTTAAGTGGTGGAGATCCCTTATTGACATCTGATGTTGTTTTGGCAGAATTAATAAAACAATTAGAAGAAATTCCACATCTACATACTTTGCGTATTCATACGCGTATTCCTGTGGTTTTTCCTGAGCGGATTGAGGAAGGCTTACTTACATTATTAAAAACCACTAGTTTCAACAAAGTGATTGTTTTGCATACTAATCATGCTCAAGAACTAGACGAATCCGTACACAAAGTACTTCATCACTTACGCAAATTAGGCTGTCATTTGTTGAATCAAACTGTTTTATTGGCAGGAATAAATGATGATGCGCAAATACTGGCTGCATTAAGCCAAAAATTATTTGCATACGGTGTAATCCCTTATTATTTACATACATTGGATAAAGTAAAAGGGGCTTCTCATTTTGACTTGCCTTTTGATAAAGTACAAATTATTTATCAGCAATTACAAAATCTTTTGCCGGGATACTTATTGCCTCGCCTGGTTTGTGAAGAGCCAGGAAAACGTAGTAAAACTTTATTAATTTAGCTGCAAACAAGAAGACAAAAATGAAAAAATTACCTACATTACATTCAGGGGATTCTGTTGAGATTATTGCACCTGCTTCACGTTGCGCTGATAGTCAATTGTATTTATTAAAAGAATTATTAGTATCTTGGGGATTAAATTGTATTGTTAAAGAGAATATTTTTGGTAAGGATTTATTATGTGCCAATACAGATGAAATACGATTTGAACTTTTAAAAGCTGCATTAGAAAATCCAGAAACAAAGGCAGTTATTTGTGCGCGAGGTGGCTATGGATCTATGCGATTAATTCCTAAATTAATGAATGTGCAGCCCCCTGAAACCGCTAAGATATTTGTTGGTATGAGTGATACGACTTGTTTACAACTCTATCTGCAGCAACTATGGGGTTGGCCAATAATTCATGGAGCTGCTGCGCCAGATAGATTTTCTATGGAGTCGATTGCTTCTTTAAAAGCGCTTTTATTTGGTGATGTGAAGCAAATTGAATTTGCAAAATTAATCCCGTTAAACAAATCTGCTCACGAAAATGGGATTATTAAATCCAGTGTGACGGGCGGTAATTTAGCAATAATTCAAGCGGGAATTGGTACTTTCTGGCAAATGGATGCAGAAAATAAAATTATATTACTCGAAGAAGTCGGAGAACGGGGATATCGTGTTGATCGTATGCTAGAGCACTTACGACAGGCAAACCTTTTTAAAAATGCCACAGCAATTTTGCTGGGCGACTTCCTTGCTGGTAATGAGCCTGATGGCTCATCTTTAATTGAACCCGTACTTGAACGTTTTGCAAAATCCACTGATGTTCCTGTATTGCGGATTGCTGGCATAGGGCATGGGGCGGTTAATTTCCCTATTCCCTGTGGAACAGAAGCGCATTTACAATTGGGAGATAATGCCCAATTAATTTGTTTTAGATAAAGAATAGATGTCTAGGTCTGTCAAAATGGGGCTGGTTTTCTGTGCTCAAAAATCAGCCCAATTTTAGCTAGGATTAACGAATTGTCAACAGACCCTAATATCTTCAAATTTATAAAGAATTTTCTTCATCTCGATATAAGCTGATTAATTTTTCCTGAGCGCAATTATTCCCTTGAGTTAGCTGTTTATAGTTGCCATCGCTTTGCATTTCCCAGGTATTACTATTGTCTTTAAGATAATTTTTAATTACTTCATTCTTAATGCGTTTTTTACAGCTTTCATCGAGAATTGGAAACATGATTTCAATACGATGATATAAATTTCTCTCCATAAGATCAGCACTGGAACAAAAATAATATTCTTCAGTATTAATGCGGAAATAAAATATTCGATGATGTTCAAGAAAGCGGCCAATATAGGAAAGAACGCGTATATTTTCTGAAACACCGGGCAATCCTGGCTTTAAGCAACATACTCCGCGCACAAGTAAGTTTATTTTAACTCCTGCCTGAGATGCTTTATACAAAGCTTGAATAATCGTTTTATCGGCTAATCCATTTACTTTGAGCAATATTTCTGCATCTCCTTTTTTTAATGCAGTAGCCGTACATTGTTCAATGTATTGCAATAATGTTTTTTGTAAAGTAAATGGAGAATGGCTTAATGCTTTTAGTTTGACTACTTTTCCAAGGCCAGTAAGTTGTTGAAAAATGATTTGAGTATCTGAAGTAATGGTGGGTTCACAAGTTAATAATCCAAAGTCAGTATATCGCTTGGCGGTGTATTCATGGTAGTTTCCGGTGCTTAAATGTACATAACGTTTTAGTTTTCCATGGGCTCGTCTAACAACTAATGTCATTTTAGCGTGCGTTTTATATCCTACTACTCCATAAAGCACAAGGATCCCCGCTGCATGCAAACGGTTTGCTAATTTCAGATTGGATTCCTCATCAAAACGAGCTCTCAATTCAATAACGGCGGTCACCTCTTTGCCGGAATGAGCTGCATCGACTAAAGCATCAACCATTACAGATTCAGAGCGCGTTCGATATAAGGTTTGGTTTATTGCCAGGACATTGGGATCGCTGGCTGCTTGCCTTACAAAATCAATAACTACGCCAAAACTTTGATATGGATGGTGTAACAGGATATCTTGTTCATCAATAACGTTAAATAGATTACGTTCTGATTTGGAAAAATGAGGATAGTGTGAGGTAAAAAGTGGATAATTTAAATCTGGCCTATCAATACTGTTAATAGCACTCAAATGGCGTTGTATGTTTACAGGACCATCACAATAATAAGTATCTTCATGACGTAGATGGTATTTTTGCAATAAGAAGTCAACAATTTTTTCAGGACAATTTTTTTCAATCTCTAGTCGCACTACATGGCCATAATGACGAGAAAAAATTTCACGCTGTAGGGCTTTTGCTAGGTCGTCAATTTCTTCTTCACGAAGAAATAAATCACTATTACGAGTAAGACGAAAAGAATGGCATCCACTAATCTCCATGCCAGGGAACAAACTGTTTACATGAGTTGTAATGATGGAGGATAGATAAACAAAAATATGAGCATCCCCACATAACTCTGAAGGTAAATGAATCACTCTTGGAATCGATCTGGGCGCATGCACTACGGCGTAATTAATATTACGATCAAAAGCATCTTTTCCACTTAAGGAAATAATAAAGTTTAAACTTTTATTGATCAATTGTGGTAAAGGGTGAGCTAAGTCTAGAGCAATTGGGCTGATCACTGGTTGAATTTCATGTTTAAAATAGTGTTTTGCCCATAAATGGATGTCATCAGTCCACTGCTCAGTATCAAGAAAGTGAATATTTTCTTTACTCAATGCAGGAAGGAGCTGTTTATTAAATATGGAGTAGACTTGATCAATGAGTTGATGTGTTTTTTGACTGATTAAGCTAAATGCTTCATCAGGTCGTAAGCCATCAATAGATAATTTGATTGAAGATAAAGCAATCTTTTCTTTAAGGCCGGCAACGCGTATTTCAAAAAATTCATCTAAGTTGCTGCTGCAAATGCTAAGAAAACGCATTCGTTCCAATAATGGAACTCGTTCATCATTGGCCAACGTCAGAACTCTCTGATTAAATGCAATAATCGAAAATTCTCTATTAACATAATAATCTGGATTGTCCAGTATTGTATCCACAAGTTACTCCATGTAATTGCTATCAACGAACTAGAAAAAAACATACACCTATAAATAATAAAAAACCATAAAAAGGGGATAGATTCCAAAAGGTTAAGGCAAGAAAAAAAATAAAACAACAAAGAATGACAGGGATAGAAAAATACATCCCTATAACCCCTTGAGCAACGGAGTAGCTTGCTGCTGCCAGTAAAGCCAATGCTCCATATTGTACCCCGATCATTATTTTACGAGCTATGGGGCCATTATGACTGCTTAGCCAATGATAGCCTATGACAGTCATGAGGAGCCCAGGTAAATTGAGTGAGAGCACTGCAAGAATTAATCCGGAAATTCCGGCAGCTTTATACCCGATAAGTGCGGATAATTTTACGGCAGTTAATCCAGGGAAGACAAAGCTTGAGCCGACCATCGCAATAAATTCTTCCTGTCCTATCCAATGTCTATAGTTAACTGCTTCATACTCTAATAGTTTTAACATGGAATTACCTCCACCTAAGGAGATGAGTCCAATTTTGCCAAAACTACAAAAGATAGCAAACAGGGTTTTTATCATAATTTCAGTATATTTTTCAGGAATGTTACATAGTCGCAAGAAACATGTTCACCCAGCAAGTATTTGGAAATAGTTTCTACTAAATAAACTGATTTTCCTTCAACACAGACACTAAAATAGATTTTATCAAGAACCTCAAGACGCGCGAGCTCCATTTTTATTTTAGGCTTGGTAGGGAATTTATAGAGAAGCGCTTCTTTTTTAACCAAAATACCCACTCCATTTTTTTCAATCTGTTGTATTGTTTTATGTAAGGAGGGTGGGATTGGTTCGTTAGGTTGGGGGGCTTCTTCGAAACAATTGAGAATTATTTTTGGTCCAAAACCAAGAATAATAGGCTTATCATCCGACCAAAAATAACGGATTTCCCATTTCAAATGATCGTCTTTTTTATCAACAAGAGTCTCTAAGGCTAGGGCTACTTTCGGGCTAAACTCGAAATTCCAAACCAAGCGTTGATTCATGATCAATTGCTACTCGCAAAATAAAGTATATACTACAAGTTTATCATGCAAAGCAAGGGAAGGTATTGTCATTATGGCCATTCTTTTTTTTCTACTTTATTTTATATTTACTCTGATAGTACTTTATAGAGCAATGAATCCATTAGTATGGGAATTAGGTAGCGTATTTTATTTAATCATAGCAACTTTTGCTATTGGCTTACCCTGGATCATTGGTTTCCTGCTTTGGCTCGTGATTATTACAGCTTTGCTTGTTGTATACCTTGAACCCTTACGAGCAATTATTGCTGATTACCTTTATAAAACCGCTGGCAAGTCGATTCCCAAGCTATCTAAAACAGAAGAGGAAGCACTTAATGCTGGGGATACCTGGCTAGAACAAGATATTTTTACAGGAAATCCTGACTGGAACAGATTAGCAAATGTATCTACCGAACTTTCTGCTGAAGAACAGGCTTTTCTTGATAATGAAACGCATACTTTATGTAGTATGTTAGATGAATGGGAAATCAACCAGACGCGCGATTTACCTGAAAAAGTTTGGACTTATATCAAAGAAAAAGGTTTTTTTGGCTTAGTGATCCCTAAGGAGTATGGGGGGAAAGGATTTTCTGCGCGCGCCCACTCAGATGTAGTTATTAAAATCTCCAGTCGCTCTGGAGTAGCTGCTGTAACTGTTATGGTGCCTAATTCTCTAGGTCCAGGTGAGTTAATTAACTACTATGGAACTGAGGAGCAAAAATCTTATTACTTACCACGACTTGCAAAAGGCATTGATGTTCCCTGTTTTGCTTTAACTGAGCCAGGAGCGGGAAGTGATGCAACATCTATTCAATCCGATGCGATCGTTATGCAAAAGAAAGTGGACGGCAAAATGGTATTAGGTTTTAA
>JACPOX010000072.1 GCA_016191305.1 Legionella longbeachae
GGCTGTAGTGGAAGAAGCATTCTGGGAGGCATTGTGGTTACATCAAAAATTAAAAATCAAAATGAATTTGAATTGAAGTTAAGGAGTTATTGTTGATGTTTGCTTGGATTCGCTATTTTATATTTGTAATTGTATTCCTTACAAGTACGGGTTTGTGTGCAGCTGAGGTGGAACAGCAGCCACTGTTACCGCAATCTATTGATCCTACAATAGGTAGTTGGATTTTTTCTGGTATGGTCAATAATGAAAGCGGTGATAAATATGGATATTTTTTTGAAATTCAACGAGAAGGTGCAGAGTTTCATACTAAAGCTGCTTTAATTGATGGTGAAAACAATCAACTGGTTTTCTTTTATGAAGATAAAGAAAAAATAGAACAATCGGCGACCCTTGATTGGCATGTGGGACATTCCTTTATTCGTTACAATCCAATAAATGATAGTTGGGTTTTTGGTGTTAAGGCCGCAGACAAAAATGGCTTTGATTTTAAAGTGGATATGTTAAAGCAAGCGAATAATAATGAAACTCTAGTTTTGCGTCCTGGAATAAAATTACAAGCTTTACAGACAAGCCAACTCAATGGACACGTACGCATCGATGACAAAGAACAATTTGTTACAGGCAATAAAGCTTGGTTGGGTAAATTAGAGTTAAGTAACGATCAAAAAGATTCTCATGAAATTAATACCACTTTTTGTCGCTTAAATGATGATAACGGTTTTTACTCAGCCAATCTTAAAGAAAAAGATGCAATTAGCGCTGCTGTGGCAGGCTGGCTTGATCCTTTGGGCAATAAAGTAAAAATGTCACAATTTATTTCAATGAAATCACTGGAGAATAATCAGTGCATATTAAGTATTGGAGTCCCTAAGCTGAATTTAAAATTGATTAATAGCTTGAAAGAGAACAGTCCATCTCATACTATGGCGGGTTTTTCTAAAGACAGTCGAGCCGGTTTTTGTTTTGTTACACAGCAATCATTTATAAAAAAGCAAGCTGAAGAATTGGGTGTACATGATATTAAGTTAAATGCGTAAGCATTGGCGGCCTTAAGAGATCCTATGCTCTATTTTGTTGTCAACACGCTGGGCTATTGGCGTACATAAGCTGTTCTGTAAAAGGTCACTCCGTATCAAGGAAAGTCCACTTTTGGCCCATTTCGAGAGAAAAACGTCCTCAAAACGCTCACATAGCCATCTATGCTGCGCTTTTTGAGGACGTTTTTCTCTCGACCTGGACTCAAAATTGAACTTTCTCCAAGATTTTTCCATCCCACGTGACCTTACGCTGTTCTTATTTAATACGAACAGCTTTCATTATTTTTTAATTATTGTGAAAATCAATTATCCGCGCTTGGAATTATCTTGAGGCATAATTTCGTCAAATATAGCTGATCCGCCCTCTGCAATATTAGCAAGAGTAGTATGAATATCTGTACTCTTGTCGCCTAATGGACCGCCAAAAAATGTGTTTGCATTGTTTAATAGGTTTTCCGTAGTTCTTCTTTTTTTACCTACTTCATGTGCTTTATATAAAAATGCACTGGTTGCTATAATTGCTGTGGTAAGGCCTATTTTAGAATCAATCCAATAGAGTGGTGCTAGAAGTGTATTTCCAAGTGCAATTAAGGTAAAAGTTTTTCCAGCATTATCTGTTGGTATCTTATCTTTCGACATTTCAACTCCTTATTAATGTTATGCTAGTACAGACTATTTGAGAGATACTCGAATTGCAAGCATTGATTTTATGAGACAATATGTTTGTCTTCTGATCAACTCCTTTGTGCTCTCAAAGAATAAATTGAAATATATCAAACACTGAGTATTGAGAATGTTATTGTATTAGACGAAAATGCTCAGCCATTAAGAGGTAATCATTGAGAGTCACGTTAGTATTTTGCCAACAAGTTAGGTGTAAGCAAAACACCCCATTACTTAAATCTTTTCAACTTTTTTTGTTACTCAAAATGATGAACTGAATGAGCAAATTCAATTACGTCCACAAGAGATACAAAATTTTGCTAAAAATTTTTGAGACCAATGATTGATTTATTAAATGAAATAACTATATTTAATATAGTTATTTCATTTAATTTGTTTTTTTATAAACTAAGGAGAGTGACAAATGAAGAATTCTATTGACGATACACCAAGGGCTCATATTGAAGCGGCTGCAAGCGAATTATTAGCTTCAGGGAAGAGAAAAGCGAATGAATTATATGAAGAAGGCGTGCATAAGGTAAATGAGGCCGAAGAAAATATCAAAGAATATTCTGATCTCGTAATCAAGAAAGTACAAGAAAATCCACTGACTTCTGTACTTATAGCTGGTGGAATCGGTTTTCTATTATCGAAATTAATGAAAAAATAATGGAAGCATTCAAGCAATTAGAATCTCTTGTTACGGCAAAAATAGATGTCGTTAAATCAATTTGCTCAATAATTAAGCTTGAGGCAAAGCTGGCAGGGCTTAGTATTTTTCCCTTATTACTGAATATATGTATGTTGCTAGTTGTACTTATTTCAGTATGGCTCACCACAACGCTTTTATTGGGCTATCTTATATTTTTGACTTCAAATCATTTACTTTTATCTATCGGGTTTGTTTTACTGCTTAATATAGGATTGCTCTTCGCTTTACTTAAATATTTATCTTTTAATCTTAAAAGCATGAGTTTTCAAAAAACTAGGGAATTTTTTTCGCAAAACAAGAGTGATGAAAATGATGAACTCTAGAAGAAAAATAATAGCGCAAATTGCCATGTTGGACAGGACGTTGCAATACCAAAAACAACAGGTGATAGAACATAAAAAATATTTTGCCCAACATAAAATAAATCCTTTACAGATAACAACTATTGCATTACTAATAATTGCTTTCGTTATTGGCTTCAAGGCTGGACGGAAACTATGGACTAGTAGGTTGATGCAACAGACACTAGAAGTGGGGACGATAGTTTTTCTCAATTATTTTAAAAAATCCTTCGTTGCTCTTTTTAAATAAAAAGATCAGGCCATACAATAAACAATGGAGAAGAGGTTATTCTAGCCATATGGAGATATTTTGATGCGAGTAAAAGCCGCTGTAGCACATGAAGCGAACAAGCCATTAACAATTGAAATGGTAGAGCTGGAAGGACCCAAAAAGGGAGAAGTTCTCGTTGAGATTAAAGCAACAGGGGTGTGTCACACGGATGCCTTTACTTTATCGGGTGCAGATCCAGAAGGTCTTTTTCCAGCGATTTTAGGGCATGAAGGGGCTGGGGTTATTGTTGATGTTGGTCCAGATGTTACTTCAGTAAAATCTGGTGATCACGTTATTCCCTTGTACACACCAGAATGTCGCCAATGTGAATATTGTCTTTCTCAGAAAACGAATCTTTGCCAGGCAATTCGAGGAACACAGGCGCAGGGGCTAATGCCTGATGGAACAAGCCGTTTCAGCCTTAATGGAAAAAAAGTATTTCATTATATGGGCACCTCAACTTTTGCTAATTATATTGTATTACCCGAAATCGCGGTGGCAAAAATCCGTAAAGATGCTCCTTTTGAAAAAGTGTGTTACATCGGATGTGGTGTCACTACTGGGATAGGAGCCGTAATTTATACAGCAAAAGTTACGCCGGGATCTAAAGTGGTTGTATTTGGTTTAGGTGGAATAGGGCTTAATGTAATACAAGGAGCCCGTATGGTTGGAGCAGAACAAATTATTGGTGTTGATATTAATCCTAGAAGAGAGGCTTTAGCTCAAAAAATGGGTATGACAGATTTTGTCAATCCTCAGGAGATTGGTAACGATTTAGTTGCCCATCTTGTTGAACTGACTAAGGGCGGGGCTGATTATAGCTTTGAATGTGTTGGAGATGTAACGCTGATGCGCCAAGCGCTAGAGTGTTGTCATAAGGGTTGGGGTGTTTCTACCATTATTGGGGTTGCAGGTGCTGGACAGGAAATTTCCACTAGA
>JACPOX010000073.1 GCA_016191305.1 Legionella longbeachae
TATTTTTTAGTTCTGGATAAGTATGATTTAACTAGATCTGTTGAGGTTGAGGAGGTCTTTAGCACGTCTCGATTACTAAACTCTTCGAGGCCTCTCTAATTGCGACTCCTCAGGCCACCAAGGTCCTTATAGAGAAAAAAAATTATTAGCACGCTCTTTATTTTTTTGTGAAATTTTAACTGACAATTTCTATTTTCGACAAAACCGTTTGTAATCCATCATAGGCCTTTTCCAAAGCGCAAAATTTATTACGTGTTGTTGTATGAAAAAATCCAAAATGCTCATAAATAAATTTTGAAAAACTATCGCGATGTTTATCAATAAATGCATTATCAGGATTTTTTAATTCACTATGAATTCTGTGTATAAAAACATCGCTTTGTTTTGCTCGTTCTTGCTGGGGTAGTGATAAAAATTCAAGTGTTGTGTGATGTATTGAAAATACTAAGTCATAAGTTTTGTTAGCTTTTTCCTTACGTTCTTCATCTGACTTTTCATGAAGCATTTCAATAGATTTAATATGTAGGGTTCTTAATGTATTCCAGATCTGTTGATATTTACTCATTTCTGGATTGAGTGGGTGTTCTTTTTTTATTGTGGCTATCTGTTCACTTATTTGAGTACTTAGATCATTTAAGGCTGCTTCCATCATCCTCAGTTGATTTGATGATTCAATTATTTGTTCGGGTTCTGAAGCAGTTATGCTGGAGTTTGGTGATGTTCCTAGTAATTTTGGGTTAATTATTAGTTCTTTGGTTTCAGGATAGTACATCTCTATAAAAAATTGAGTGACTGCAAGTATATCTGTTATTGCTGCTTTGGTTGCTGTTTCTATTGATTCTGCGTGATGGTTCTTGTAACCCGTTACTTTTTGACCAAGATTTACCAGCATATGGTCCACTGCTTTAAAGGTATGTTCAACGTCATCAGGTAGTATTCCTTCCTTTGCAAAGCGCATTGTATTTTTGTTGGCTTTAGCGATTTTAAGAAAGTTTTGTCTGTTTTTATCAAGATCTGTTTTAATCAGTTTGCACAATGTTTCAAGGCCGCTAAAAATTCTATTAAAATGCTGAGGATCATTGATGTAAATCGCACCTACTTGATCGATACTGCTTATTAAATGAGCGCAGCACGCTTGGAGCGAAATAATAGCGTGGATTAAATGGGCAAAATCAGCGATATATTCGATTCTCTCCAGGGTTTCTTGATCACTTTTCACAGGAACATATTCTTGTTCCTTCTTATCACCACCTAGTTTCGTATTAATAAAATTGGGTGAGTGTTTGAATATGCTGCGGATTAACCCTAGTTCATAATGTAATTTGATTTTATCTTTTATTGATGTGTTTTCTTGTTGGAGTAATGATTGCGCCCATTTGGAAAAACGAAAGAATTCTTCAGGTTGTAGTGTATTTGTTTTTTGCAAAATAGAAGTAGGTTTGAGTGCTCGTTTGTAGTATTTTGCTAAACCGATTATCCAATTGAAAAAAATACTTTCAGGCAAGTCAATTTCACTATCCCATGACCAGACAATTTTTCCATTTATTTCTGAGCGAATATATTGCCCGCGTAATATACCTTTTTTAAGATTCTTGTATGTAACCGAAACACCTAAATCGGTCTGCTCTGTTGGAATAATCATTTTAATTAGCAGACGTAAGAGATTATTACTGTTAATAATACAGGTTTCCCTTAGTTCATTGACTAACTCTCTAAGTGGCATTGATTTTTGATGCCGTTCTAATTTGTGTTTGGCTGTTTTAAGGCTGGCATATACTGGTTTTAGGCGACTGAAATGTTGGGTTTTTTTGCTGCCTTTCAATGAGGCATAGTCGTCAATAAAACGAGTCAATGCATCGAGATAAGCGATATCATTATTATATCCTTCAAATCCTAAGCATTTGTTTTGGAGCATATTTAATAAATACGATAAAACTCCTGAGGTAATATCATTGTATTTTTTGGAACCTCGATCTTTATAGTATTCCTTTAACCCTCTTATGGCATCTAGAATGTCTTCTCTATAACTTGCTAATACTGATTCTATATGTGGTGGGTTTTTGCCAATTTCATCGATTTCGTCGATATTATAGTGTAGTGAATCGACTGTTTTATTGTCTTTATTAAATATAAAAATAGAAGGAAATCCTTGAAGAAAAGTGCCATTAGGGGACTCGATTTTCTCCAGACGTTTTTTGTAAATTCTGTTGATTTCTTCTATTTGTGCTTTGTGGACACTATTTTTGTATTCTTCCCATTCCTTATGAATAGCACTTGCTGCTGCAGCAGTTGCTAAAATAGCGAAGACTCCTCCAGCCATAGCCAATCCTGCGAGTGTTGTTGGTGATGAGAGACTTAAAGCGTTTAAGCTTTGGCCGAATAAGCTGCTTATACTTAGAGTCATAATTCCATTCTCTCCCTGTGGATTAATAACAAAAGGGCAAACTCTGTTTAACTATTATTCAATCAAATTTAAAGATACCTTTGTTTTTGAATGAATGCAATTCTAGCTTGAGAATGAAAATAGCCAGTTTTATCCGTGGTATTTTTGTTTATAATCTTTCACTAATGAATAATAATGTTGTTTGAAGTATCTATTGTTTTACAGAATAAGCTAGAGTTAGATAATGTAAAAACATGCATGTATTAGAGGAAATAAATTTTCTTACATTTTGTAGCACAAAAGGATGGGTCTACTATGAATCAGGAGTTGATTAATAAAATTGTAACAGATCTTTTTCATTCGGCAGGAATTTCTCTCCATGGCCATGACGCTTGGGATATTCAAATTAATGATGAAAGGTTTTATTCACGTGTTTTTAAGGAAGGCTCTTTAGGGCTTGGGGAAACCTACATGGACGGATGGTGGGATTGTAAACATCTGGACCAATTCTTTACCCGTATTTTACAAGCTGACTTGGAACAAAAAATTAAATCCAACAAATGGTTATTGCTCAAATTATTCTGGCTCAAGATGATTAATCATCAAACTAAAAAGCGGGCTTTGGAAGTGGGGAGAATTCATTATGATCTGGGTAATGACCTTTTTAAATATATGTTGGATAGTCGCATGAATTACACTTGTGCCTATTGGAAAAATGCGAATGATTTAGAAACGGCACAATTAAATAAATTAGAATTGAGCTGTCAGAAGTTAAAGCTTGAACCAGGCATGCGTGTGTTGGATATAGGTTGTGGATTTGGTGCATTTGCAAAGTATGCTGCAGAAAACTATGGGGTCAATGTTGTCGGTATTACCATTTCCAAACAACAGTATGAGTATGCTCAACAAAGCTGTTCTGGCTTGCCTGTTGAAATTCGTTTTCAAGACTATCGGGATGTACATGAACAATTTGATCGAGTCATTTCATTAGGTATGTTTGAGCATGTTGGTTATTTAAATTATAGAACTTACATGCAAAAAGTACGGGAATGCCTAAAAGATAATGGTTTATTTTTATTACACACAATAGGAGGTAATCAAACAACTACAACCACTGATCCATGGATTAACAAGTATATTTTTCCTAATGGCATGATTCCTTCTATGCTACAAATCAGTAAAGCATCCGAAGGATTATTTATTATGGAAAACTGGGTTAATTTTGGTGCTTACTATGATAAAACCTTAATGGCTTGGTATGAACATTTCGAACATTATTGGGAACAATTGAAAGAACACTATGATCCTCGTTTTTATCGTATGTGGCGTTATTATTTATTAGCGTGTGCCGGTACTTTTCGTGCTCGTACAAATCAATTATGGCAAATTGTTTTTTCAAAAAATGGTGTTCCTGGTGGCTATCAGGAGCCTTTATTTACTGGGATTAAAAAAAGGAGAATCAAAATACAACAAAACCTCGCCTGATCTTGAATTATCAAAGCTGTAGCATTTTAATGGGGTATGTATTTCAGTTGTCTCAATAAGAAAAGTTTATTATATCTATACTTCTTTTTACAATTTTTTGTATGACTTCATTTTAACCCAGGGCGTTCATTATGCATGGATATAATCAATAAAGCAGCAAAAAAAGTGCTACTGTTCTTGAAATTGGCATCGGTACAGGTTTGTCATTGCCTCCAGTAGAATTTCCACTTACTCTTCAACCCCATTCAATTCTTCAAAACTGGCAATATGAAACAGTGCTTGTCCAGAGTGCACAAGAGGCAACATATTTTCACCGATAATGATACCGGAAAGTGGTGATTTTATTTTATATTCTTCTGTGCTAGTAGGATTAGCAATAATAGCAATAACTTGACCTTTATTTACTCTAGCGCCGGTGTTTTTAATATGTCTTAAAATCCCACTTATAGGTGCTCTTAACCAATAGCTCTTTCTCGAAATAGTAGGTGTGCATTTTTTTATACCATATTTACTGGGCTTAATCATTTTCAAAGCCGCCATGACACTCATGATACCATTAATCCCCATTCTGATTGATGACTCATCAAATCGCAAAGCTTCTCCTCCTTCATATACTAGAAAAGGGATGCCTTGTGCATTGGCATATTCTCGCATGGAACCATCTCTAAAAGTTGAATGCAAGATTACTGGAACATTAAAAGCACGAGCTAAATCTTCGAGTCCTGGCATATCTAAATTTGCTCGAATTTGCGGTAAATTAAAGCGATGATTTGAGCCAGTGTGTAGATCGATTGCATGGGTTGATAGAGTTAAAATTTGGTTGCTAATGATGTTTGCAAGAATGGATCCAAGTGAGCCTTTGGAGCTACCAGGAAATGATCGGTTTAAGTCTCTTTTATCCATTAAATAGCGTTCTTGATATAAAAAACCGTATACATTAACAATAGGAATAGCAATTACAGTTCCGCTAATATTTTTTAATCCCTTTTTTTTCAGTAGTCGACGTATGATTTCAACGCCATTAATCTCATCACCATGAAGGGCTGCAGTAAGACATAATGAAGGTCCTTCTTCTATTCCACTAATTACATGTATTGGCAAACTTATAGGAGTCCAGTCATATAATTTGGGCATAGGCAAAAAAATAGTTTTACGTTCGCCAGGTTGGATTTGCTCATTACCAATGACAATACAGTTTTTGCTCATTCCTCTTATCCTTAATGAGGACTATACAATAAGTGTAGCTTGTATTGTCCTCAAGTAAATTGGCGTGAGTTTTCGAGGAATTCTAATTTTGGTTCACGGTAATCGCAGGTCACAAAGGTGTAACCAAAATCCATGTGAGTAGGTGTTTGTATTATTGTAAAGTTCTTATTTTGAAAACGCTCAAAAAGCTCATCAAGTGTTTGATCATTTTCAAGCTGAATGGCGAGCTCGCTGCCACCGCCAAACGCAATGGGTTGAGGTTCAACATAAGTTTGGGACCATAAACCTAATCGTAAGCCAGATTTTAATGAAAACATGACATAATCCGGCTCATTGTGGATTGGTTGTGCGTTCAACAGTTCTGAATAAAAATTCTTACTGTTTTCTATATTGATTACATAAAATAGAACTAAATTGGGATCGAACGACATGATTTCTCCTGTTTATTGATTTCTTTAATGAGTTACAGAATATACAATAAACTCATGACAGTTTTTGTCAGCATTATTCAACAGGATAAAATAATAATGGAACTAAATGGGATCGGGAAATAATCCCGATCCCACGTTTTTTTCTAAGAATTTAAAAGACCTTTAAGCCAAGCCTTTGCTTCTGGACTGACTTTATCATCCTTTAAAGCGATTTCATAAATCGCATATTTTCGTGAATTTTCTTCACCATACATATCATCTAAAGCTTTATTCCAAAGAGTTAAGATGGTAGCAGCGGGAGTTTTCCCTACTTGTTCAAGAATACCATAAAGTCTATCTTTCCAATAAGCATCTAAAGCCTTTTCTAACCACACCACGATCTCAGGTGTTAAACCAATGTCATTCAGACCTTTTCCTTCACCAAATCCTTTTTCCCATTTCTTGGTTCTTAGGTGAGCATATTTTTTACCGTATACACTATTAATCCATTCCATATATTTTTTTCCTGTTTGGATACCTAGGGTAGAATTAGGATCTTGTTTCAAATTTTGTTTCAGCTCATCCAATAGTTGATTCCATTGTTTTTCAAATTCCACTTTATTAGTTGCTTTCATTTCCCTTTCAAACTCGGCATATTGCTTTAACTCATCCGGTGTGAATATTTCTTTAACCCAGTCGTGTTCAAGATGTTCTGTCATTCTATATACCTCTATAAGTTGGATAATGGTTTTCCAAGGAATAGATTGATTATTGTCAACAGAATCAATAATGCCTCTCAACGTTTTCGCGCCTACGGTCAAAGCAGCTGCTTTTTGTTCCAATACCTGTGCTTGGGCTTCAAAATGTTTTAGCGCACTACTTTCTTCAGAGAGTAAAACTTTGATTTGTGATAACTCAAAACCAAAAAATTTCAAGGCAATAATCTGTTGCAATTTCAATAAATCCCTCTCGGAGTAAACGCGATACTCATAGGATAGTCGCAATGACGGTTTAAGTAAACCAATGCGGTCATAGTGGTGCAAGGTTTGCACCGAAACAGCAGTAATTTTGCTTAAGTCTTTTACGAACCATTGAGTCATTGTATTTTCTCCTTCAACACAAAGGTAAGGTATATAGCAACTATAGGGTCAAGCATTTTTTAATCATTCTTCTCTCATTCATAAATCAAGTGCAATAATTTATTAAACGCGTCAATTTTGGCTCTGAAACTTGATAATATTTTATCCTAGCTTAAGTGCTTTTCAAAGAAGAGGCCTTTCTTAGTTCGTATTCACGAAATGGGGAATAGTTTCTAAAATACTCTTTTTGCTTTAAAATAACCATAATAACTTTGAGAACCATTTTATGGAAATTTTTGATTTAATAGATATCAATTCTTGGCCAAGAAAATTTTATTTTGAACATTATTACAAGCACGTTAAATGTACTTATAGTTTTGTAGCTCCTATAGAAATAAGCAATTTATTAGAAGCTTGCAAACAACATAAGATCAAACTTTATCCTGTGATGTTGTATATCATAAGCCGAGCTGTTAATGAGGTAAAAGAATTACGCGTTGACATAAATGCTAAAGGTCAGTTAGGCCTATGGAATTTTGTTTCGCCCTGTTATACCGTATTTCAAGTAGAGGAAAAAACATTTTCTAATATTTGGACCAGTTATGATGCTAATTTTTCTATCTTTTATAATCATTTTTTACAAGATGTGGAAAAATATGGTCAAACTAAAGATTTTATAGCGAAGCCAAATGAGCCTAGCAATACTTTTCCTATCTCCTGTATTCCATGGATAGATTTCACAGCATTTAATTTAAATATTTATGATGGTGCCTGTTATTTAAAACCAATTTTTACTATTGGTAAATATACTAATCAAGACGGTAAGATAATGATTCCGCTTTCAATACAATGTCATCATGCTCTCTGTGATGGTTATCATGCAGGTTTACTACTCGAGCATATCAGAAATCTTGCTATGTCATTTGAAAAATGGTTGTTAATCGCCAATTAAGTGCGGAATTAGATAATGCCAATATAAATATCTACGGTATCTCCATTTCTATAAACTTCAAAGTCAGTTAGATAACTTCGTTGATATTGATTCTTTGTAGAAAAATAATCCCAAACACTTTTCCAGGCTTCAATTACTGTTAAAGGCATAGGTCCTTTAGCGTGAAAAACTAGATAGTTGCCTTCTCGAATAGTGACAGAGCTAAGCTTATTTTGAGTATGATCAGATGTGGTGCCAACAGTAACTGTGTAAAGGCCGTTAGCATCAGACGCATAGTCTGAATAAACTCCAAATATATTTCGATCAGTAGCTAAGTTAATGGAATAGAACTCTTGCCAGAGCTTTGGTAAACGTGCTGTTTTGATATCGAACTCATCACGATTTTTAGTTATGACACTTAGACCCATTACTCTAAAACTATCTATGTGTTTTAAGGTTGGCGGTATACATTGCATTTTGTTACTCCTCATATGTTCACTGCAGTTATCGAACATAGTTTACAGGTGTAGGATGACAGTTTTTGTCAGTAGTGAATATGCGGCTACTGTTCAGGAATGTTATTCACCTCTCGCCATTTTTGGAGTAAATTTTGACGTCGTTTGGGATAATGAGTTTCTAGCTGTTCTAATTTAGCAATTCTATCGATGCGAAAATGACGAAAATCGGACTTTAGTTCACACCAGGCAACAATCACATGTATTTCTTCAAAAAAACCAAGCGCAAGTGGCCAAATAATACGTTGAGATTCATCTCCTTTGGCATCAATATAAGTCATTTGCAGCTTATATTCTTTACGAATAGAAAGACGTACTAAGGCTTCCTTCTCATCATCGTTTTCTATTGTGCTTTTTACAGGGCCAATGAGTAACCCGGAAAACTCTAATTGTCGCCGAAGATCCTCAGGAAGAACCGCTGAAATTTTAGCTAGAACGTTTGTAGCAGCACATCTTAATTTCTTGTCAGTTCTACGAGCTACCCAGCGTGCACCTAATACCAACGCTTCAATCTCTTCTTCTGAAAACATTAGAGGAGGTAGCATGAAACCAGGACGCAATAGATAACCAAGACCTGGTTCCCCGTCTATTGAAGCTCCTTGTTCTTGTAGGGTTGCTATGTCGCGATACACGGTGCGGAGACTGACATTGAGCTTTTGCGCTAATTGTTGTCCACTGACTGGGTAACGATGGCAGCGCAGTATTTGGATGAGATCAAAAAGACGTTGGGTTCGGGACAAAATATAAGCCTATAAAGAATTAATACTGACATATTTTGGCAGCATTAGCTTAAAAATTCTATAATGGATTTATGATTCCTATATTTTCACTACAGGCATTAATTTTACATAGCTTGCTATATATTAACAAGCTATGTAAAATTAATCTAGTTTCATTAAAGCGAGGTTTGTAATGATTAAACAATCAATTTTCCAAGTAGATGCTTTTACATCCACATTATATACGGGAAATCCTGCTGCTGTTTGCCCATTAGAATATTGGCTAGATGAGGCTGTTATGCAGCTTATTGCAAGAGAAAATAATTTATCTGAAACAGCATTTATTGTCCCTGATGGTAAGGATTACCAAATACGTTGGTTTACACCCAATACAGAAGTAGATTTATGCGGCCATGCTACACTAGCGAGTGCTTTTGTTTTATTCGAGTTGTTAAATCATCAAGAACAAGAAATCTTCTTTAAAAGTAAAAGCGGAGTCTTAACGGTAAAGAAAGAAGGGAGTCTATTAAAAATGGATTTTCCTGGATTACCTTTTACGAGAATAGAGCCAAATTCTGAACTGATAAAGGCCATAGGAATAGTTCCAGATGAAGTTTATCAAAGTAAGTTTGATATGTTATGTATTTTTAATGATGCGATGCTAATTAAACAGGCGAAACCTGATTTAAATGTTCTAGCAAAGATGTCGTGTCGAGGCATTATTTTATCAGCCCCAGGCACCGAGACTGATGTTTATTCAAGGTGCTTTTACCCGGGTTGTGATGTTCCAGAAGATCCAGTAACTGGATCAGCGCATTGTGTTATTGCTCCTTATTGGTGCGACCGCCTTAATAAGAAAAAAATTCATGCTTGTCAAGGTGGAAATCGTCAAGGAGAACTTTGGTGCGAGATAAATCAAGATAGAGTAATCTTATCGGGATACAGTCAATTATATTTACAAGGTGAAATTTGGGTTCCTTCCATTTAAAAGGAGTAAATATAGTAAGGGTAGCCTTGATGAGCGCAGCGTAATCAAGCTAGCTCACCAGAACAGAAATTCTGCTAACTCTTATCTTGAAAAACAAAAAGAAGAGCTTCTATATAAGCTTAAACTTTCTCAAATCGATTAAGCAATCGTTCTCTTAGCGATGCAACTATTTCAGGTTTTACTTTATCAGGAGAACCCGCGTTAAAAGGTGGTTCCGGATCATATTCAATACCAAGTTGCAGAGTTTCTGCTACTTGTTGGCCTGCAACTTTTGCAGCAAGCAATAAAGCCATATCAATGCCAGCAGAAACACCTGCAGCAGTAATAATTTTACCATCTTCTACAACACGCTTGGATATTGGTATAGCATCCCATAACTTCAGCCTATCTAATACTGCCCAATGAGTGGTCGCTTGTTTTCCTTGTAAGATACCTGCAGCTCCAAGAATCAAGCTACCAGTACAAACGGAAGTAGTCCATTGAGTGGTTTTATGAATGGCTTTAATCCAATTGATAATTTCTGGCTGATGACTAAGACTAGAGGCTGTCCCTCCCCCAGGTACGACGAGAATATCTGTTTGAGTTATTTGTGATAAAGCGTATTCAGCGTTTAATTCCAAATCAAATCCGGCTCGCACTATTCCTGCTCGTTTCGCTACACGCTGTATGGTTACATCCGGTAAGCGTGTCAAAACTTCATGAGGGCCAATGATATCGAGAGTTGTCATTCCCTCATAAAATAAAAAAGTAATTTGCATTTTTTTCCTCAAAACAGTTTTTCTTATTTTCTGTGCTTTCATCGCCATGTTCAGGCGGGGCGGCTCTATTAATGCTTTAAGTAATTTTACTTCTTTGAATCTGTTCATGGTTACATATCATATCGCTGATAACAACATATACATTTTTTATCACTATCACAAGGCAGGCAAGGTTTCTTTATTTCTTAATCTCAAATTCATATAACATATCAGGACAATGCTCCTTATTCCCTGAGCCGTCTGAAAACTCTATTATTTTAAATCCATGTCGTTCATAAAATCGCTTGGCCTGTTAACAAAAATCATTACTCCTATAGTTATCCCTCGAAATCATCAAGGGAAAGTAAGTGAGTAATAGCGCATTCTTATAAATTTATTTAAAGATATTAACTGCGCTTAATAGTTTGCTTTAAAGCTCTAATATGCTGGTAAGCGTCATTTATTCTTTCTGGATTAATATCACCTGATAAAACTTTATCTTCAATAATATCGATAAGTTGTTTCGGATCTTGTGGGTTAACCGATAAATTGTTGCCAAAGATCAACATATCTGCTCCTGCATTTATTGTCAGTACTAAAGCTTGTTCAAGCCCATAATTATCACTAATAGCTTTCATCTGCATATCGTCAGTAATAATTACTCCCTTAAAATTTAATTGATTACGTAAAAGGTTAGTTAATATTGTATGAGATAATGTAGCAGGTAATCCGGACGCATCTAATTGGCGATTCACAATATGTGCCGTCATTACTACACCACATGATTCGTTTGACTTTAGCAATTGTTGGTAAGGGTCTAATTCATAAGCCTGCCAAGTATCAGTAACATCAACAAAACCAAGATGTGAATCTTTAGTAGAGCTACCATGTCCTGGGAAATGTTTATATACACATTGTATTTTTTGATTTAAGAAATGACGAGAATAAATACTAGCATAGTGGGATACAGTAGCTGCGTCACCAGAAAAACTACGCTCTTTTTTTCCAATGACTGGATTATCTGGATTAACATTAACATCCAGC
>JACPOX010000057.1 GCA_016191305.1 Legionella longbeachae
CGCTACGATGGTCTTTGTCGTAATAAAAACTTGCCTTTATCGGATGTACCATCCGTCATTCGATTTAAAAATCCTGAAGAGGGCATAGTTTCTTTTAATGATGAAGTATATGGTGAAATACATGTGGCAAATAGTGAGCTAGATGATCTGATTTTAGTTCGCTCCGATGGACACCCAACTTATAATTTTGCTGTAGTCATTGATGATTTAGATATGAATATTACACATGTTATTCGGGGTGATGATCATATTAATAACACACCAAGACAAATTAATCTGTTTCGTGCATTAAATGCTTCTATTCCGGTTTTTGCTCATTTGCCGATGATTTTAGGTGAAGATGGCAAGCGATTATCGAAAAGACATGGTGCTGTAAGCGTATTACAATTTAAAGAGTTAGGTATTTTACCTCATGCTTTACTAAATTATTTAGTGCGCTTAGGCTGGTCAAATGGTGATCAGGAAATATTCAGTATCAACGAGATGATTACCTGCTTTGATTTGAAGAATGTGAGTCGAGGTGTATCAAGTTTTAACTATGAGAAATTACATTGGCTTAATCAACATTATCAAAAAAATGATCCTGTTGAAGAGGTAGCTAAAGCTTTGCGTTGGCATTTTGAAAATGCAGGGGTTAACCTTTCAAAAGGCCCAGCCTTAACTGATTTGGTTACTATTCAGGCTGAACGTTGTAAGACATTAACTGAAATGTGTCAAATGAGTTTATATTTTTTTACTGATACGATCGAGTATGATGAAACCGCAGTAAAGAAACACTTAAGACCTGTTATTTTAGAACCTTTAACTGCTCTTTATGAATGTTTAAAAACAGTCGAGTCTTGGGAGAAAGATCGTTTACAAGAGTGCATCAATGATATTAGTGCACAATTTGATATTAATATGGGAAAAATAGCACAACCATTACGAGTGGCAGTAACTGGGTCAGGGATGTCGCCTTCTATTGATGTGACCTTAGCTTTACTAGGTAGAGATAGAGCTTTGACCCGTCTTGAAACTGCTTTAGAAAAAATAAAGATTCGGGCTCAGGTTGATTGAACTTCATTCACAGTCTAAGATTCGCATTAATAATTGTTTCATTGTGAGTATTTATGAACGTTCTTGTGACAGGAACCCGCGCACCAGCAAGCATGGATATTATAAGAAGCCTTATTCACCAAGGGCATAGGGTATTTGGCGCGGATAGCCTCCATTTTCCCCTTGGTCGTTTTGTTAAAGGTTTAGCAAATCACTTTACGCTGCCTAAGCCTAACAATAATCTAGATTTGTTTATAAAAGAACTGGAGAACATTCTAAAAGCTCATTCTATAGACTTACTTATTCCAACCTGCGAAGAAATTTTCTTTTTAAGTCAAGGCTATGAACGCTTAGCGAAACATTGCCGAGTGTTTTTCGAACCTTTTTCCCGCCTCAAAGACTTGCATAATAAATTTAAATTTAACCAGCTTGTTGATGAATATGGGCTAAATGCACCCAAAAGTTGGTTATTAAATACTGAGCAGGACAAAGCTCAAATACCACCTAATTTAGATATTATCTTAAAACCTGTTTATTCTCGATTTGGTTCTCATTTAATTATCAAACCCTCTCAGGAAAAAATCGATGCCTTAACACTCGAGGTACCCTATATTGCTCAAGAGTTTATTACAGGCAAAGAATATAGTAGTTATGCCATAGCCGATAAAGGAAAAGTGCTTATTCATTCGTCTTATCATTCGAAATATACCTCGGGACCAGCTGCCGGTATTTATTTTGAACCAGTAGAAATACAAGAGATTTCTGATTTTATTGAAATTTTTTGTAACCAGTATCAATTTAGTGGACAAATCGCTTTCGATTTTATTTTTAATAAATCTAAGGCTTATGCTTTAGAATGCAACCCGAGAGTAACGAGTGGCTTTCATTTGATTTCAGAGCAAATCAATTGGCCGTCTTTATTACAAGGCCAAGTACAAACATATTCACTATCGAGCAAACCTTATATGCTTGGATTAGCAATGAAACTTTACGGATTTGGATATTTTTGTCGCGATCCTAACCTATTTATGAAGGATTATTTTAGGGCGCATGATGTATTAAAAAACCGTGCTTATCCTTGGTTTGGCGTTAAAAGTCTACTTACTCTAGCTAATATTAGCGCTCGTATGATTAAAGAACGAAAAAATTTTCACTGTGCATCAACAGATGACATAGAGTATAACGGATAATAGCAGCATGTATTTTAACGAAAGATCTGAATTATACAGTCATCCCTTTAGAACAGGGCCGAGCCAAGATTGGATTCAAAACGTTAAGACTAAAATGAGCATTGAAGAAATCGCGGGCTTTTTATTTCCTGCTACTTTAAATGATGCAGAATATGAATCATCTTATGTGTGTTCACCCTACAATGCATTAATCTCTTACAGCAAGGACGAGTTGGTTAAGATAAACAATCGAATGCTACGTATCATGCTGATTTTATTGATTCACTCTATCGGTAAAATACTTAAACTCTGCAAGGTCAATAAAAATTTTTGCATCAATAATTTTTTGTTATCAACAAATCCTTATCCAAAATGGCTTGGTGAAGGGGCGGAAGAACACTTGAATGAGAGCAAAAAAAGATATCCAAGTCATGCCATAATGTATCGTTCTTTAAACTATCATACGAATAAGGCGTTAATTCACCACTTACAACAACTTGGATTTATTTTAGTAGCATCCCGTCAAGTATATTTATTCGATCTTGAGCTAGCTAATTATAAATCCAAGAATAATTTTAATAACGATAGACGTACTCTTGCAAAAACCAACTATAAACTTGTGATGCATGATCAAATAAGCGAAAAAGATTATGCAGATATACTTAAATTATATAATGATTTATATTTAGAGAAATATTCGAAACATAATCCCCAATTTACTTTAAAACTAATTGCTTATTGGCATCAAAAAAAATTATTAACAATGATGGGCTTGCGGGATCAACAGGGTATTTTACAAAACTGTTGTTTGAATTTAAGTTCCGGAGCCTCTCAATTTAAAATGTTACGTGGCGGCATCCCGTTTATTGAATATACTGCGGCTTATATTAATCACTTGCCTTTATACCGTAGAATAACCTGGAAAACAGTGCAAGCATTATTAAATGGAATATTTGTATCTATTTTAAAAAAGTATCAACTATGAATATTGAGCATTTAAAACAACAATGGTTTCCCATTTCTTCTGCCAAAAAGATAAACTCTAAACCTCAGCGATTGATGTTGTTAGACATGCCTCTCGTGGTATACCGAGCCAATAATCAAATCATTGTATTACAAGATAAATGTCCTCATAGAGGCGCACCTTTATCAGCCGGAAAAGTAAGAAATGGTTTGTTGCAATGTTCTTATCATGGCTGGTTATTCAATCATTCTGGAGAATGCATTGCTATTCCTGGTTTAGTAGGAAAAACTAATTTCGCTAATAAGTGCGTCCTAGCTTACCCAACTAAGATTCATATGGGCTTGCTTTTTGTGTGTCTTAATAAAAATGAAAATACCCTTCCACTGTATGAGATCCCCGCATTAACAGAAAAAAAGTATCGTAGCCATTTTATGCAATTCACCATTGATGGTGATATTTTGAATATAATTGAGAACACCCTTGATGCTACACATACACACTTCGTACATTCTAAATTGTTGCGACATGATACTAAGCGACAAAAAATAACAGCAGAATTAACCGTTAAAACCAATTCTGCCGAAGTTTGTTATATAGGTGAAAAGCAGCAATCGGGATTTTTGAATTATCTTTTTGAAAAAAAACGTCACGTTTCCATTGGGCGGTTTCACTTTCCATTAATTGCAGAATTGGAATATTTCAATACAAAAGAATTAACTGCGGCTTTTACTTTTTTCTTAAGTCCAAATACTTCAACAAGGCATGAAGTATTTTTATTTATTAGTTATCAACATCATTGGCTAAGTAGTTGGATTAAAAAAGCAGTTTTGTTACCTTTAATAAAGCTTGCTTTAAAACAAGATCTTGCGATACTGGAAAAACAGGAAAAAAACTTAGGCTTATTCACTGAAAGATCGTTTAAATCAACTGAGTTGGATATTTTACGTCCACATATAACACGGATTCTTGCAAATGAAAATTTGAATTTTAAAAAAACAATTCAATTGAATATCTAAATATTATTTACACAAGGGATGGTTCTTGATGAAATTTAAATTACATTTACTCAGTTTAACATGTATCGCTAGTCTTATTGTTCCAACATGTAATGTCTGCGCCGATAATTCTTCCGCGATTAATACTCAGTTACAAAAAGAAATTGACGATTATTATCAGAAATACAGTAAAAAAGAAAAATTTACAGCAATTGCTGTCTCAGTAATAATTCCGCAGAATCAACTGAATAATAAAAAAGAAACAAAAAATTTTGTGCACGGTACTATAGGGGAATCTCCTTTATCTCAACTCATAACATCCAACAATTTATTTGATATTGGTAGTATCACAAAATCTTTTACTGCAATGATCCTTTTACAGTTACAAGCAGAAAACAAATTGTCTTTAAATGATCCTTTAGGCAAATGGTTACCACAATATCCAAACTGGAAAAATGTAACTTTAAGACAATTATTGAACATGACCAGTCGGATTCCTAATTATTCTGAAGATGATAAATTTTCTAAAAAATTGGAAGACCATTTAAACACCGTATGGACTGATGAAGAATTATTAAGTTATGCTCATCCTGAAAAAGCACTTGTCGAGAAAAAAGACAATCTTTTTGAATACAGTAATTCCAATTATATTCTCGCTGCCATGGTGATTGAAAAAGTGACGAATGATACTTTTTCCAATCAATTAAAACAGCGAATTATTAATGGTCAAAATGAGCTAAGTAATACTTATTATCTCGCAGGGCCAGATGGCCAATCCCTGGCAACACAGATTTTAAACCGTAGAGTGCATGGTTATTATTATGATGAAAAAAAACAGAAACTCATCGATACTGTGGTTAATAATCTATCATGGGCAGGAGCTGCAGGTGCTCTTGTTGCAAATACTGAAGATGTGTCGCATTGGGTACAACTCTTGTACCGAGGATTATTAATTAAACCCATCTATAGAGAAAGTGCTTTGGCTGAATTAGAGTCAATAGTATCTATGAAAACAGGACAACCTATTCCAACAGTGACCGAGAAAGATCCTTCAGGCTTTGGATTGGGGGTAAGTTATCATTATGATAAAGAAAGCAAACAGCGCTTTTGGTTTTATGAAGGAAGCACTTTAGGATTCCGAGTAATGTATTTATGGCAACCCTGTAATAATGTGACCACAGTAGTTGCTTTAAATAGTAAAGGAGGTGAAGGGAATCCTAACTCTAAATTTGGAGATAAGATTTCTGTCGCCAATTTTAATTTATATAATGTAATCATGCGAAATTATCCTGAATTGCACTGTATTGTATAATAAATATTTTATTAATTATCAAAGGAGTTGAAATGAAATTATATTATTGTAAATCAGCGTGCTCGCTTTCGGTGCGCATAGTGCTTAATGAAGTAGATTTAAAAACAAAAAAAACTAAAAATGAAGAGAATTACTTAAAAATTAATCCTAAAGGTGCTGTACCTGCACTGCGCCTGGATAATGGTGATGTATTGACTGAAAATCAGGTTATTATGCAATATTTGGTTGATACTACACCAAAACAGAGCCTTTTAGCTTCGGTGGATGATGTAAAACGTTACCATACACTTGAATGGGTTAATTATATTGCTACAGAGCTGCATAAAACATTAGGTATTTTTTTTCATCCATCTCTTTCACCAGAGATAAAAAACTTTTTTATGCCCATGATTAATTTGAAATTGAATTATATTAATGAGCATCTCGCAAAAGGTCCTTATTTGATGGGTGAACACTTTACTTTGCCTGATGCTTATTTATTTGTTGTAATAAGATGGGCTTATTATTTTAAAATGGATCTTTCTGCTTATAAACATTTGGAGCATTTTATGAAGGTTGTGGCAGAACGTCCTGCTGTGATTACTTCGTTGGAACAAGAAAAACTATAAACTGGTAACGCTAGGGCTGTTGACCCTATATAAATAAGGAAATTATTTCTGCATGTTTCATGTATCCATTCTGCAATGGAATGGGTATGTATTTATTGGAGATACGTTATGCCTCTAAAAACTGATTTTCAAGGTGGGTTGGAACTTAACTTTGTCCCTCAACGTGAATTTGAATCCATTAAAGATGTTGATCCTGCACAACAGGCATCAATTATTGCACGCAATGCGGTACGTTTTTTATTGATGGGATGGACAGAATCTTGGAGGGAATTTATCACCCCATCTGTCATAAAAGCTATTTTTGTAAAACGTGATCATGAATTATTAAAAGCCTTACGTTTTGCTTTTCAGCAAGGCTTTTTTGAAATTTTTGAGCAATTAAGACAGATGAATTTGACTGAAGTGCAAAAAGAACAAGCGCAGCTTTATTTAAGCAATTGTTTCAGTTTGCTTCCTTATGGGGATTTAACTCCTTATGAGTCCTTTAAAATCCCTCAATATATTGATGATCAATGGGAGATGGTTGAATATCAGGTTACGCCAATTGAGCTGACAGAAAGGAAAGGGTGGCGGCGTTTTTTTATTCAAGATAAAGATCGTGTTTTTGCTTATGGGCTTGAACCTATTTTTCAAAAGAAAGCGGAATCTCATCTAATTTTTATGGGCACAACTTATCCTGCTGGACAGGGATTTTTACCTCAATTAAATACTGATGCTAAAGGATTTGCAACAGTAGGTAAATCTTTATATCGTTCAGGAAGAGAGAGGATTCAGCAATGGTTGAGTCAACAACAAAATTCAATCCATGTATGTGGCGTAAGCTTAGGTGGTTCGTTGTGTCTATTGCTTGCTAGTGACAAGGGAAATTATCGACTGTCACGTGTTGATGCTTTAAATCCCGCCGGCCTTCATGATGCATGGTCCAAAAGCAGATATGATTATTGGGATGAATTAGCTAATAAGCCACAAGTTGTGGTGCAAAAGCAAGGTAATGATCCTGTTTCAGCTTTTGGTATTTGGAAGAATGATTGGGATGTTCTTCAAGTAACACCGCCAAAGGATAAAAAAGGACCAAATAGTTTTTGTGATCATTTTTTAAATTATGCAGGTTTTTCACAAACTAAATTTGTTTATGTGGATCCACAAGTGGATAATGAAAAACGAAAAGTTCGTAATTTCTGGCTTTATTCTCTGGGTAGAAGTTTCATTTATTACTGTTTTTTGCTTCCATATACTTATGTTATCCGTCCCATAGTTAATTTAATTATGCAAAAATGGCTAACTTCATCACCTATTTCAAAAATAGGCATTGCTCTAGACCTCGCTGAAATGCATGATCCCTTACTTACCCGTAATCCAACAATGGATATTTATAATGCAAATAATGCGGTAGACATCAATCTCACTTATCATCAGGTACATTCTTATTATAAAACGATGCGTTCTTTGGTGAAAGGAAAAGACTTTTTACCTAATAATGAACTCGAAAGTAAACATATGGAGGGAGTAAGTAAAAAAGTCTTGTTGGAAAAAAGTATGAACTCTCAAAATGAGGAAATGATAGTACCTTTTAAAGTAACCAAAGCTAAGGCTGCTCATATCCAACATAGCTTAACTCTAATTCATCAAATAGGGATTGAAAATAAAGAGAAGTTAAAATCTTCTTTAGAGAAAACCTATTTGGATTATCGCGTCGGTAAACCGATGTAATAAAAGCCGTCGTTGCGAAACACGCAGCGACGAAGTTAATCTAGTGGCTTTATAAGTGGCAATAACTCAGGTCCCTATGTTGGAGGTAGCCCAAACATTCAGACTTGAGCACACCCGAGAATGGGGTTGATCTGTATTATAACCCCATACTGTGACACGATTTGTTCGTATAAGAATATTCCATTACATGCTCGAGAACCGTTTTAATCACATGTTGTGTTTTTTTACCAGCATTTTGGGGGTCGCGAAAATAATCAAGTATAATTTTTTTTTGGTCTAGTATTTTTTGTTCTATCAAATTTGAATATATTGTTTTTGTTACTATAGTTTGAGCCATTTCTTTGTCTTTTTTTGTAAGTTTGTAAGATATCTTAATGTTAGATAAGGAAGTATCAGTGTTATTGATATTATGATTGGATTTATCTTTCATATTTATCAAAAGCGTATGTTTCATTTCCCTTATTTTTTCTAATTCTATCCTATTTTCTTCCTTAGTAAGCGCCTGACTCATTCTTTTTTCTATAAGAATTTCTGCTTTTTCAAGATCTTGAAACAATGCATAGCTTGATGTTGATTGAGCATGTTTTTTGTATTTTGATATCTGTATTATAAACTCTTCAAACTGTTCATTGTTGAGTTCTTCGATCTCCATGATTATTATATGATATTCCCATAGAGATAGCTTTTTTCGCGTACCCAATTGCACAGCTGTTACAATGGGGGCAACAATTAAGATAGAGAAGGGAAGTACTGCGAATAGTAAGGCAAATCCAGGGCCTGCAGCTATGCTTGGTATACACATGAGCCCAGGAGACTGTAAGGCAAATAACATATTTTTTTTAAAAAGCCCAAGATTATCAGTTGGTTGTATTTTTTCTTCTATTTTAATATGCATTCATACCTCCATGTATGAATTACTGCCATTAACTTGGGTGAATATCCACTTAAAAGCGATAAATCAAATGTGCAGCAACTGAATAGAGAAAAGGAAAATAGGTGTCTACTGGACTCAGTTGAGACTCACCATATCCGGCGGTGAAGTTTCCAGCAAGTTCAGCCATAACCCGTTCTGTAATACTATAATTTACACCAACTCCAAAAGATGGACCTACGCGCCAATTATTAACAACAATGTCTTTACGATGCACTCCAGCTGCTCCAGCAGCAGAAAAAATTCTCATCTTAGAATGAGGAATAGGGACCAGAAGTTTACCCATTAATCCAATAGATTCGGTATGAGTTGATAAAGTATCTGACCCATCATGAAGGAATGAGAATAAACTGATTTGATCAAAATGAACATTTGCTATTGCATAGTGCATGTAATTCGCTTCTATAGCGAAAAAAGGGGTAAATTCATAGCCGCCTAGAACTCCCCAGGTAGCTCCTCCCTCATCAACTTTTATCGGGGTTGAAAGCATTAAGGCAACATTTTGATGGTCTTGAGTGGGAACTAAGCCCTGCCAAGTAGTAGCTCCATAACCACCAATAACACCTATATAAAAAGGATTTTGCTCAATATTTTGTGTTCCTGCCCAACAAAATGGGGTGGAAAGACAGAATATTATATATAAAATTGATTTTGATTTTTTATTTGGCACTATAAATACTCTACCGACTGTTTCATCTTAGAAAGTTTGGCTAGGCTAAAGCCTAACCACACCGGCAAATAGTTTGTCCTGTTTCAATTAAAAATTTACGGACATGCTTTTTTATTTGAACTGCATAATCTTCCACGAGAATCTACCCCACCAAGACGATAGCAATTCCAATTATCCATGCAGTCTTGTGGTGTTGTATATTTTTGTGCATTACAAGCATTACTCAATGAGCCGTAAATACTAATCATACGTGCATAAAGCATCTTCATATCTTGGCACATGCCAGATGGTAAACCCGTTGAAGTACAATAACAGATTGCAACAGATTTAAAAGAGGCACAAAAACCTTCACTATTAGTAGGTAAAGCGTTAGGACATGAAAAAGAAAAAGAAGAGACACTAAACAAACTCATTAAGCCCACAAAAATTCCTCGTATCATTTTTACTATCCTCAATTTTAGAATAAAATTTTATAGGGATTACTGTATCAGAAAATTTAGCATGCTGCAAAAGACATCCATAGTAAACATGTGATTTTTATTATAAAAATGACATAAAGACAATAAAAAAAAATTTAAAGTAATTGTTTTGTGCTTTCATTATTAATATTTGATTTATGTGTGCTTTGTTCGGGGAATAAAGATTTTATTATATGAAAAACTTCCTTGGCGATGCGCTCGCGAAAATCGGGTAATAAATTTGCTGAAATTACAAGATAATGAGTATTTTGATTGTCATCATGGAAAAAACTGGCTTCAAAAATATAATCGAGTGCTAATAAATCCTCGTTATGGTTATCAACCTGCTTGATATTAAGTCCGAATAACTTTTTTTCTGAAGAGTCAGTAATAAAATTATCTCTGATATTGAGATTGAGAAAAAATTTAGTATTTCGTTTGAATGATATTATTCTGCTACCACATCTTTGCAAAATATCACGATAGAGAGAAGGAATCTTGAGTAATTTAGTATAGAGTGGAGTAATTAGATTGATGAGGTAATTTTCAATTATATTGGGTTTAAACGAGCTAATAGCACAAAGTTTCACTAGATTAGAGCATTGTTGGTGGTTACTTGTATCAATTATAGATTGACGAATTTGTTGAGAAAGACTGATTAATGTGGAAGTATCATTCAATCTAACTTTAGTGGGCTCAACTCTAAGAAAACAACCAATTGTCTCATCATAAATAGGGTTATCTCGAGTTGATTGAATAATATTTAAATAAGTATAAGGTGCTTCACTTGTATCACCACAGCAATTACGTAATGCTAAGGTAATGGCTGCAGACAATCCATGATTTATGCTGATATGATTTTGCTCGCAAAAATATTTGAAGTGATCTATTACATCTTCTGGTATCACTGAATAAGTTGAATAAGGTAATTTTTGGGCTTTCATATTGCTCACTACAAATTCTTCAGGGAAAGTAAATAAACTAGTATCTTTAAGATATTCTTCCCAAAAATGAATATCATTTTCTAGATGCATTTTTAAAGTATGTCTTTCATTAAAAATGTATTCCTTAAAGTGTGAATCCATTATTATGTCATTAATAGATAATTGATTGTAGTTAAGGTAAAACA
>JACPOX010000058.1 GCA_016191305.1 Legionella longbeachae
ATTGTGTCGATACTTTGAAATTTTTGTTTGAAAAGCACAACGTAAAACTTACAGATTATGAAGCAGTACGTTTGGCAATTTTATGGAATCGATTAGCTATTCTCCAATTATTTGAAGAAAAATTTAATATTATCGAAAAGTACTTTAAGGAAAGTACTCTAGAGGCAGTAGAATATTTGATAGAGAAGGCAAATCCTGAAGTTTGTTCTTATTTATTACAAAATACTGAAGTAAAAAAACAATTATTGCTCAATAAACATCGCCTGATGTATCATCTTATTTATCATGAACGCTTTGAAATTATCCCCACTTTACTTTCACATGAGGTTATTGATCTCAATATAAAAATACACCCAAGTTGTAATCTCAATATAATTTCTAGGCACGAAGTCGCTTGGATGCATCCCCTACCCAGGACTCCATTTATTGTCCGTGAGCCACAAGATAAGTATAGTATTTGGGGTTTTAATGGGATCTGTTGGCAATTTACTCCACTCAAGCATCTTACTCCTACATGGTGGGATGGCTATAGGAAGGATACATGGATAACACCTTTCAACTTAGGCGAAGATTTATTTAATGAAATACATCAAGGCCATGTTGTCCCTATGCGTTCTTTAGTTTACATACTCACACAACACATGCTCACTTCTTTTGAAGCACGCAAAGCATTAATATTTTGTTTAATGAGAGGAGGAACTAATATCCATTCAAATAGTCTTGAAATACCTCATTTGGAAGAGTTCAATGAGCATTTTGAAGACTCTACTCAGCGTATCTCTATGTTAAATAAGAAATTTGATAAGGAAGAAAACCCTTCCAAAGTTAAATTTTCTTATTGTCTCCAAAGATTAGGTCAATTTTCCGAAAAAATGTTGCAAAAAAATTTATCTCAGCAACTTAAAGAGCAGGTAGAGCTTGCATTATGTTCGAATGAACCATTGAAAAAAATCATTGAACGTTCAGAACAAACAAAACTGAATGCCTTGGGTTTTTTCTCCTCTTTGTTCCGTTTAGATAAAAACGATCAACACATGAAAATACCCTCTTACCTTAAAAAAATAATATTCTTAAAGAGCATAGGCATTACGAGTGATTCTAGTGCTGCTGCAGAAGTTTTAGATAATGATTCAGTAGAAAGGATACTAATGAAACTTTAGAGGGAGCAAGCTACGCTTGCTAATGCATTTTTTTTCAGGAATGCTATTATAATTTTTCATTGCTTTAAAATGGACGTTCTTATGCAAAATATCACCACTCAAAACCTGATTCAACTGTCAGAAATAGACTTTCAAAATTTTGAAGAAGCTTTACAAGTTCAAAAAGCTATTTTGCCCGATAATTTCCTGCAATGGGATAAAGAGACCTGGGAAAAGGCGATATTAATGTTCTTTCCCTTCTTCAATAAAAATTTTATGAAAGAAGGGGTAGCGGAACTTCGTAAAAACACTCTCTTTGGTTGGCATGATGATTTCTTAAACTTTGAGATGGTATTGGGTCAAGTTGGATTGTTTTTTCAACTCAAGCAATGTTATTTCGATCGACTGAGTCCTATAGGAAAAAAATTATGGTTTGATATTATCACAGCTGATGTTAATGCACTTATTTCATCGTCTATAGCACCTAGTCAATTGTTTTCATGGCGCGATAAAGATCCATTCGAAGTCTTAGACGACTTGGAATCCTCTCCATGTGAATTTGTCAATACAAATAGTACCTTGTCAAGGGCATTATTCCAAAACATCCAGAACACCTTTGAAAAAAATCTCTCTAAAGAGAGTGATCTTAGGCAAGATGAGCAAGGAAGAACGTTGCTTCACTATGCAGCTGCACTGGGTATCACTGATATTTGCTTATCTTTTAGTAGTCAAGATTATCTAAAGAAAGATTATAAAGGGCGGACGCCTATTGAATATGCTATATGCTTTAAACAACAAGAATGTGTTCTAAAAATATTATCATCCCAAAAAATATCAGAGCCTGTAATAGAAAGCAGTGGAGTGAATTTAACAAAACTTGCAATACATTTTCATTTATTTGACGTGGTTGCTGTCTTGATAGAGCAAGAGTCGGTACTGAAAGAAATTACTACAAATAATAATGCAATTTTCACAGAGATTGCACGTGCAGGTCAGCATCTACTTCTTAAAAAACTCAGAAATCATCCTGAGATTCTCAATCTCATCAAAATATCAGGGGATGAAACTCTTCAAGCACTTGTCGTAGGTGCCTGTATCGACACTTTAAAATTTTTGTTTGAACAGCACAACATAATTCCAGATTATAATGCAGTGCGCTTGGCAATTTTTCATAATCAATCAGCTATTCTCCAATTATTTGAAGAAAAATTTAATAGTATCGAAGCGTACTTTAAGGAATGTACGCTAGAGGCATTAGATTGCTTGATATCCAGAGCAACTCCTGAAGTTTCTTCTTATTTATTACAAAATGAGGAAGTAAAAAAACAATTAGTGTTCAATAAAAGTCGTTTGATGTATCAACTTCTTGATGATGAACGATTTGATATTTTGCCCACGCTGATATCACATGGGGTTATTGATCTCAATATAAAAATACCCCCACCTCATGAGCTCGATATCGTTCCTAGGCACTTAGTCGATAATGAGTGGCATCCTCTATCCGATACTCCATTTATTGTACGTGAGGAACAAAATAAGTATAGTATTTGGGGCTTTAATGGAACTTGTTGGCAATTCACTTCACTCAAGCATCCTGCTCCTGTTTGGTGGGGTCGCAATAATGACACATTGATATCACCAATCAACTTAGGTGACAATTTATTTAATGAAATACATCAAAGCCATGTTTTTCCTGTGCATTTTTTGGTTTACATACTCACACAACACATGCTCACTTCTTTTGAAGCACGAAAAGCCCTAATATTTTGTTTGATGAGAGGGGGAGCTAATATTCATTCAAACAGCCTTGAACTACCCCATTTGGAAGAGTTCAAAGAGCATTTTGAAACCTCTAGCCAGAGTATCTTTTTATTGCAAGCCCTCTTAAACAAAAAATCTGATGAAAAAGAAAACCTTTCCAAAGTTAAATTTTCTTATTGTCTCCAAAGATTAGGGCAATTTTCCGAAAAAACTTCACAACATGGTTTATCTCAGCAACTTAAAGATCAGGTAGATCTTGCATTATGTTCGAATGAACCATTGAAAAAAATCATTGCAAATTCAGAGCAAACAAAAGAGAAAGCTTTTAGCTTTTTCTCGTCTATGTTCTGTTTAGGTAAAAACAATCAACACATGAAAATACCATCTTACCTAAAAAAAATAATATTCTTAAAGAGCATAGGCATTACGAGTGATTCTAGTACTGCTGCAGAAGTTTTAGATAATGATTCAGTGGAAAGGATACTAATGAAACTTTAGAGGGAGTAGGTTGGGCCTCTTGCCCAACATGAACATCGGCCTGACATATAGCCCTTTGTTGGCAATGCCTTTGGTATTTAACAATTGTGAGAGTACCGTTTCTTTTTTTTCAGGCCAGGGATAATGCAAGATAAGAGTAGAGACATAGACATTAGGTTTCATCGAAACAGAAACAATTAGCCATATTACGCATAATACGGCATTTGTTATAAAAATACCCTGACTGCCACTCCATTGAAATAAAAGACCTGCAAGAGCTCCACCAGTAAAAAGTCCAAGAAATTGGCTGGTAGAATAAATTCCCATTGCAGTACCTTTGCTATTGGGGGTTGCTTGTTTGGATACGAGTGATGGTAATGATGCTTCAAGTATATTAAAGGCAATAAAATAGACCAACATAACTATGCACAAGATGAACCAATTTTGGAATGTATAAGCTAGTAATAATTGAGCGGCGGCTGTAACGAGTACAGATGAAACAAAGATACTCTTCATTCTTTTTTTCTTCTCAGCGAGCAAAATGAACGGGATCATGAGAATGAATGAAAAAAGCATAATAGGTAAATAAAAATGCCATTGCTGTGATAAATGCCCTTGTATCACTTGTTTATTTAAGATAAAGGGAATAGCAAAAAATGTTGATGTTAGAATGAAATGCTGGCAAAAAATACCAAGATTAAGTCGTAACAGGTGTCGATTAGATATAACTTGTTTGAATAAGGCAGGATTTGTTTCACTGTCGACATGAAAGCGTTCGCTTACTGGTTTGGGGATTAACAAATGAAGTAAGAGGATGCCTAATATGGCTAAAATAGTGGTTAGATAAAAAATACCTGCCAAACCAAATCGGTGGGTTACGGCTGGACTAATAACCATAGCTAAGCTAAATGAAGTGCCTATAGTCATGCCGATAACCGCCATAGCTTTAGTGCGCTGTTCATCCGGTGTTAAATCAGCAAGCAATGCAATTAACACACTACCAATTGCTCCGGTGCCTTGCAGGGCTCTGGCACCTATCATTCCATAAATAGAATCAGTCAATGCGCCAAGCAAACTTCCACAAGCAAACAGGATTAAACCTAAAGTAATCATTGGTTTTCTGCCCAGTTTATCGGAAAGCATGCCAAAAGGCATTTGCAAAAGGCCTTGAGCGAGACCATAAACTCCTAAAGCGAAACCTACCAGTGCCGGTGTTGCATAATGTAAGTTTTCTGCATAAAAGCTAAAAACGGGTATGAGTAAAAATAAACCCAACATGCGAAAAGAAAAAATTGCAGCAATAGGAAAGACTGTCTTAGACCAGGAATACTTCATTCATTAATATATCGTTATCTTTGCGTGTGCTGATAGTACAAACTTAGCACTCTAGAAACAAGATATTTAAAAATTTAATGCCCTAATCATTGCTTTATAGGGGAATAAAAATGAAAATAGACCTTTTAGGGGCTGTTGACAACTCAGATTCGACATCCCACGACGTGTTGCGGGATCCGGTTTCGATCTTCCTGAAATCAAAATGCTTCATTTTTAACTATATACATGGATTTCGCGAACCTCGGAGTTGAAATTTATAAATTGTTAACACGCCCTAATGTAGTTTTTTTATTCTAGTGACTTGCAGTTGATGAGGAATGTTCCATGAGTTTGGTTTTTGCAAATAAAGTAGGGTTAATTACTGGTGGTGCACGCGGTATTGGTAAGGCGACTGCATTAAAATTAGCTCAGTCAGGTAGTGATATTGCAGTAATTTATTACAACAGTTCTGATGAAGCTCAGGCTTTAGTGGCAGAAATACAGGCTATGGGCCGCAAAGCAATCGCTTTACAAGCTAATGTTGCAGATCATCAGTCCGTAAAGGAAATGTTCGCAGAATTTAGAAAGCACTTTACCCATCTTGACTTCTTGATTAGCAATGCTGCCAGTGGTGTATTAAAACCAGCCTTGAAAATGACCACCAAACATTGGCGTTGGTGTTTGGAGACTAATGCTTTAGCCTTAAATCATTTGGCTTCAGAAGGTCGAACCTTAATGCCTAAAGGCAGTCGAGTTATTGCCTTATCTAGTCTTGGTGCTCATCGTGCTATTCCCAATTATGCATTTATAGGTGCATCTAAAGCTGCTCTGGAAGCTTTAGTGCGCTCGCTGAGTCTTGAACTTGCAGTCGATGGTATTACGGTGAACACTGTTTCTGCAGGTGTGGTTGATACAGATGCACTAAAGCATTTTCCTAATAGAGAGCACTTGTTAGCTGAGTATCAAGCTCACTCTTTGGCTGATAGACCTTTGACACCTGAAGACGTTGCTAATACCATTTATTTACTGTGCTTGCCCGAAGCCTCTATGATTAATGGGCATACCTTATTTGTTGATGCAGGGTATAGCCAGATTGGTTAAAACTCTTTCACGCTTAATTTTATGCCTTTAAAAAAATCTATGATATAATTTCGGGCTTTGTAAATTAGCTGATTTCTGAGGAACAAATATGAATATAGCCGACGTTTATCCTAAAGTTAGGGAAATTGTTGCTGACGTGCTAGTGATTAATACAGACGAAATTTCTCTCAATAGTCGTTTGATAGCAGATCTGGGCGCTGAATCGATTGATTTTCTTGATTTAGTTTTCCAATTGGAAAAAGAATTCAAAATTAAAATTCCTCGCGGTCAATTGGAGAAAAATGCACGCGGTAATTTGGCAGAAGAGGAATTTGAGAAAGGTGGTGTATTAACTCCTCAAGGGTTAAATGCTTTGCAAAACTATTTAACTGAAGTTCCTGCGGAGCAATTCAAGCCCAATATGAAGGTTAACGAAATACCGATGCTGTTTACGATTGAAACTTTTTGTAAGTTAGTTGTTAGTGCTGTGACAGCACAACAAGCTGTTGCATCTGAAGCGTAGGAAATTTAGCTTTAAAATGTAGGTTGGGTCCCAGTCCCAACATGAATACCAGCCTAACATATGGCCCTTTGTTGGGCCAGGGCGCCAACCTACAAAACTGGAACCGTGGATTAGTACGAAAATTTTGGTACTCAAGAGGCGTAATAGATACTGATGAGATTCTTATTTGTTGATCGTATAGTGGAGTCATCTCCTGGTCAGTTGATTCGGGGAGTGAAACATATTACTTCAGATGATACGTTCCTCACAGTTGACGATGAGGAACGTCCTTGTTTTATCCCTTCTTTGATTGGTGAAACTCTGGGACAATTGGCTGCATGGAATGTAATGCAGTTCCTGGATTTTACTCGCAGACCTGTTGCAGGTATTGTTGCTAGTGCGTCTTTGCATCGTCCTGCCTATGTAGGTGAGACTTTATTACTTCAGTCGTTAATTAATCATTTAGATGATTCGGTAATGCAATATCATAGTGAGGCAAGGGTAGGTGATGAACTTGTTTTCAAGTTAGAAGGAGCCATAGGCCCTTTATTGCCTATGGATGATTTTATTGATTTGGATGAGGTAAAACAGCAATTTACTGAAATTAATCATCCTGGCGATTGGTCGCTTATGCGTATGAACAGTTCGGCATCATTGAATGACGATCGGATTATGAACTTGGATTTGCCTAGATTTTCAATGACCTTTGATAAGATATGCTCCAGTCAACCAGGTGTTAGTTTAATTGCTGAAAAAAAAATCACCCGTGCAGCTCCTTATTTTCCGGATCATTTTCCCAAGAAACCTGTGTTGCCTTTAACTGTGCTGTTAGAATGCAAGTTGAATTTGGCACGTGAATTTATTGCCCGTGCTGAATATCCTGTAAATTATAAGGTTAGTGAGTTTCGCAAAATAAAAATGAATGAATTTGTTCATCCGGGAGAAGTTCTCGAATGTTTTGTAATGGTCAAAAAACAAACAGAAGAAGAGTTGGTCTTAGCTTTTCGGAGCGAAGTAGCAGGTAAAAGAGTTTGTGTTGTGGATGTAGTGCTTATTCCCCGAGGTAAATAAATTGAAAAAAAAACGAGTGGCTATTACAGGTTTGGGAGCAGTTTCACCAATTGGTCTTGATGTTCAGTCTACGTGGTCCAACTTGCTGTTAGGACAGTCTGGAATAGCTGAAATCAAGCAATTCGATGCCAGTAATTTTCCAACTTATATTGCAGCTGAAGTAAAAGACTTTAGGCTTAATCCCGCACTACTTTCAAAGCGTACGCGTTTTTCTTTATCATTTACCCAATATGCTCTTGAAGCGGCACAACAAGCCTTTGATGATGCAGGTATTTTACCGAATGAGCAGACGGCATCGCATTGGGGAGCTGTTACAGGTAGCGGTATGATGACGGCCGAATTTGATTATCTGTCCCGATTCCAACAAATTTGTGCCCTGGACGGTGAAGTAGATTGGGGGCGTTTGCAAGCGAACGCTCAAGATTTTTATAAACTCTCTGATTTTGGTAAAACAACCCCTAATTCAGGCTTGTCTTTATTGACCCAACAGTTTGGAATCAGAGGTTATGCTTCTTCAGTACATACAGCCTGTGCTTCAGGCGGTCAGGCTTTGGGATTGGCGATGCAAGTGATTCGTCGTGGAGAAGCTGATTTTATGCTCGCTGGAGGCTTTGATTCAATGATAAGTCCTTTTGGTTTATCCAGCTTTTGTTTGCTAGGTGCTTTGTCTACTTATAACAGTACTCCAGAGACTGCCAGTCGACCTTTTGATGGGACACGGAATGGTTTTGTTTTGGGAGAAGGAGCTGCGTTTTTAATTCTAGAAGAGTGGGATAAGGCAAAAGCACGAGGTGCCCGTATTTATGCTGAGTTGGCTGGTGAGGTAAATTCTTTAAGTTCTTATCGTATTACTGACTCCCATCCAAATGGGGACGGTGCAATTCAAGCAATAGAGCGCGCTCTTCAAGATGCTGGAGTGCGTGCTTCCGATGTGGATTACATTAATGCACATGGTACCTCAACCAAAATGAATGATTTAAGTGAAACCAATGCAATTAAAGCAGTTTTTGCTGACCAGATTGCGCACTTACCTGTAAGCTCAACTAAAGGTCAAACAGGACATCTTATTGCTGCAGCAGGCGCATTAGAGGCTGTACTGGCAGTTAAATCTATAGAAATGGCTCAAATACCTAAAACAGCTAATTTAACTACTCCTGATCCTGAATGTAATTTGGATTATGTAGTTGATGGGCCACGTGAACGTTCTTTAGGTGTAGTCTTGTCCAATTCTTTTGGATTTGGTGGCTCCAATAGTTGCTTGCTATTTAAGCACCCTGAATTCGAAGGAGCAGGTCGATGAGCCAGAACAATAGAGTATTTATTACAGGTCGAAGTGCATTAACCGCAACCGGCGCTACTTCTGATGCGACTTGGGATGCTATTCTTACTGGTAAAAGTGGGATTGCTGAAATAACTCAATGGGATTTATCACAATGGTCTCATCGTTTGGGGGGAGAATTAAAAGATTTTCAACCTGCCAAAATGTTGCCTGACCGTAAATTATTCAAAGTCATTTCGCGTCAGGATGTACTAGGTATTAATGCCGCAGTCCAAGCAATAGAACACAGTCAAATGATTGCTTATCGTGATATGCTGGAGGATGGCAATGCGTTCAATGAACAAACAGCAGTTTTTATAGGATCACCTGGGAATAAATATTTTCAACAATACGATTTCTTGCCCTTGCTTGCGAAAACTCAAGGAAATATGCACGATTTTGCGCAAAACTTATTTGAAGTGGTTCATCCAATGTGGTTGTTACGAATTTTGCCCAACAACGTTCTTGCATATACGGGTATTACTTACGGATTTAAAGGACCCAATCATAATATAACTAATCATGCAGTAGGTGGCACTCAAGCCATACTCGAAGCCTATCATGCAATAAGTTCTGGTCAAGCAGATCGTGCTGTAGTGGTGGCCTATGATGTGGCTCTTGAACCACAGTCATTATTTTATTATGAACAATTAGGTGTATTGAGTGATCGTCATTTAAAACCTTTCGATGAGGATAGTGATGGTACTATTTTGGCTGAAGGGGCTGCTGCTCTGGTATTAGAAAGTGAAGCCAGTGTTCGTGCACGCTCAGCAACTTGTTATGGTGAAATTATAGGGGGGTTGTCTACTACTGAAGCTCAAGGATTATTTTCTCTCGATACCAGTGGTGAGCAATTGACAAAGTTAGTTCAGCGTACTTTAGATAGAGTGCAATTAAAGCCTCAAGATGTGGGTTTTGTTGTTGCTCATGGTAATGGTAATAGCAAATCAGATTATACTGAGTCTTATGCAATACAAAATGTTTTTACTGAACAAAAAATACCTGTTACCGCATTTAAGTGGTCTATGGGACATACTATTTGTGCTTCTGGGCTGATTGATACGGTAATGGCGACTTATGCGCTTACATCAAAATGCGTACCCGGAATTGCTAATTTTCAACGTATTTCATCCAGTTGTGAAGGCTTGTCAGTGAGTGCAGATCATCAGCCTGTAAAAGCTCCGTACGCATTGACGATTAGCAGAGGATTTGCCAGTATAAACGCATGTTTGGTGGTTAAAGCTTGTGACTGATTTAGAGCGAAAAATCGATGAGTTGCCTATAAGCTTGTTAGGTCGAGTAATTTATAAGTTTTTACCCTATAAGCGGCAGGTGATTATGGCCAATATTGATCGTGTTTACGGCAATCAATTAAATGCCGCGCAAAAAAAACGACTCGCTACATCTTATTATTCTCATTTACTCACATCATTTAAAGAAGCAATCCATTTACGTTTTATGTCTGAAGAGACTTTACGTAAAAAAGTAGAGGTTCGTGGTCATAAGAATATGTTGGACGTTGTGGCGCAACAAAAAGGAGTTTTAGTTCTTACAGGGCATTTTGGTAACTGGGAAGTGGCTCCCATTGGTGGAGTTTTAAATTTTAAAGAATTTCAAGGACAGTTTCATTTTATCCGCCGGACCTTGTCCATTAAATCTATTGAGCGCAGTTTATTTAAGCAATATTACCAGGCAGGTTTAAATGTTATTCAAAAAAAGAACTCTCTGGACAAAGTTTGCTCTGCATTAGAAAAAAATCACGCCGTAATCTTTGTTCTTGATCAACATGCCTCTTTGGCTAATCGCGATGGTATTGCTGTAGAGTCTCGTTATACTGGAGTGCCAGTAATTCCTGCAGCCGGTTACAGATTGCCAAATGGAAAACATGTTTTAGAATTTTATGATCCTATACCATGGAAAGATTATGGCAATACCACAGAATCTCTTTATCGTAATACGTTAGAGTATAACCAAGCGTTGGAGCGGATTATTTTGTCTCATCCTGAACAATGGAACTGGATGCATAAACGTTGGAAACTTAAGTTGTAACACCTTAAGTGTTCATTTTTTGATGAAAAGAATCAATATGTTCCACTATAAATCCATCTTCATCCTCTTTATGATTTATTTTGGCAAATAATCCGCTTGCAAAACCTTTAGTCCAAATCTTTGCATTATTTACAAATTCACTAGCTCCACTAACGCATTCTGAGAGGATCTTAGATGTATTGACTACGAAATCAGTTGGAGTTTTGTCTTTTTCAGATATAGGAGTTTCCCCGCCCCTCAGTTCAGGCATCATACAATTTAATTCATCCGATACATATTTCAATTGATCTGAGTCTTGATTTACTTGCTCCATAAATCCCTGCACTTCACGGTATGATTTTTCTTTGAATGCTAATTCTAAAAGATGAAACTGATTTAGCACAAATGGATTTTGATTTTCTTGTAACCAACGATAAAGTTCTCCATTTTTATTAGTATTTATTGCATGATGATACAAATTATGGATTTGCTGTCTTATAGTAAATTCATTTTTAGGCATAGCTTGTAGCGAATATAAATCTAATGCTTTAATCAGGTCTGCATATTGTTCCTGTGTTGATAGAGGTTCCGTTTTGTTTAATAAAGTGGAAAGATCATTTTCTGGCTCCTGAGTAAGTAAGTTATTTTTTAATCTATTTTTTACTTTTGATAATTTCAAATTATTTTTTTCTAGTGTTAGTGATTCGGAGACAACATACTCAGGTGAATTGGGTTTAAAAAATCCTCTCCATCCATAAATCCAGCACCTTCTTATGAATTTGATCAGATTAGAAAAGAAACCTTGTTTTCTGGTAAAACTTAATTCAAGTTTTGCCTCAAATAAAGCTTTTTGGGCAACTTGGATCAAGTCTTGATTTTTATCAGAATGAAGTTTCCGCAGTGCTACAGTACATAAATCGATAACTCTTTGATAATTTTTTTCTCCTCCTTTTAAACCAAAATAACGAAGAATTCTTTTTGCATCAAATAAAAACAATTGATAACTGATTTGTTCATCAAAAAAAAAGGGATGTTGCAAAAAAGAGGTGAATATTGCTTCTTTAACTAGAGTATTCATTTCAGATCGTGTAAGCATAAAACTAATGTGATGCATTAGTTTCGTACGATTCTTGCTATTTTCGGGTTGCTCATAATATGCCATGTATTCATCAAGTATCCTTGTGATTAACTCGGAGCTGCCTTGGTAGTGAAGTAAAAAATACTCAAAACAATTAATGGATCTGTTATATTTCATTAATTCTTCTGTAAAGGAATGTTCCTCTGAGGTAATTAACTGTTTTTGAGGTTTTATTGGAGTGTTTCTTATATTTAAAAGTGTTTGTAGGAGCCCAGATTCTTTTTCAGTCTCTAAAACAACGGGATTTAATTGAATATTCTGCGCCATTCTTTGCGTATTTATCCTATTATTTTCATAGAATATCGCAATTTCAATAATATTGCTAATTATCAAGTCTTTTTGATAAGAGTCCATTTTGATCAATTCATCAACTATATTAGTTCCAGCACATTTCATTAAATGTGCTAAGAGATTGTGGGCATTAGGCATCAAAGCAAAATGATATATCCAGTATGCAATAAATTCATGTTTGGGGTATCTTGTAATTAAGGCTTCTGTTTGTTCTCTAGTTAATTGATGGAAATGAGGAACGGAGCAAAGAATACTCACCGCTGCTTCTGGCTCTAATTGCTCAATCATGCTGGTCGTAAGTGTTTTTAAATCGAGTTGATGTACTAATGCATTGAGACGTGAAGGAATATGATTTTCCTTTGCATTCAGTCTATTTAAGAATGAATTACCTTTTAAATTTGTAACGTATTCTTTTTTTCTCAATAAGTAAATGATTAACAAAGATTGTACTTCTTGGTTTTTAACAATTTGAATTGATTCTAGAATATCTGGAAGAGACAAATTCCTCTGATCGATAGTCATTAAAAAGTTTGCTTGGCACGATTTATCTTTAGTGATTTCTGTTAGATACTCTGGGTTTCCAATAGCTGCTTTGAATAGCTCAAAACTCTGTATTTTGCTT
>JACPOX010000059.1:0-707 GCA_016191305.1 Legionella longbeachae
TCCTTTTTTATTCGTTCTGCATTTTCTTTGCATTCTTTAAAATTTAAATTCAAAAACGAATATTGCTTGGGTTTAAATTCAAACATAATGCTGTTTTCAAGAATATATCTTGCACAGGCAACAAACTCTTTATCACTTAGAGTCAGATCGATATAACGTTGGCATAGTTCTTTCATAAAGTAATATACCTTATGTACTGAATTCAATAGATAGGATCGATTCGTATTTTCAAGCTCTTGAGCTTTTTCTTTCAGCAAATCCAATTGTTTCAGGACACCTTCAGATCTTGAAAGCTCAAATTCTCTCGCTTTTTTTAATTCAGCAGCCAAAGGCTCATACCAATTTTGATCCTTATTATCGCGATAATAAGTCACACAATTTTTATCCGCACTAAGGGCTTGTTGCGCATAAGCATTTTGACTTAATGAACATTGTTCATCAAAAATTCCACCTATATGGGAAGCAGTGTAGATGGAAGCTCCTTTTCCAGCATGACCGTCATAAATCCCCATCATAAAAGGATGGGATATAAAAAGAGTTTGTACAGCAATTGAAATATTATCGAATGACGAACTGTCGAATGCTTTTGTTGCAAGCATTTTTGCCAGTTGATGTTCTTCTTGACTACTAGGCGATGAAATCTCATTTAAACATTTAAGAAGCCAAAGTTCATGATCTAATTTGCTTTGATTCATTGCCAACGGTTC
>JACPOX010000059.1:714-3970 GCA_016191305.1 Legionella longbeachae
GGTTCTGTATAGCCATCACAAGTCGTAATGATTTGCACTTTACCCACATTTTTTTCATCAATATTTATCTTTTTATAAATATCTTCAAGTCGGTTAATGTCGATGCTTGCATTAGCACAGACTACATCTGCATCATAAATATAATCTCCAATAGCACGTGAAACTGCTAAGCGGCCATCAATTCGATCAAAACGAACGATACCACCAGCTCTTTTAATCCGCTCCAGTTCTTCATTAGGATGATGAATGATGCTATTTAAGCGTACAACACCTGCTACACCCCCATTTTTGTCATATACCACCGCAAAAGACACCGTGTCGGCCACAGTTGCACTAATAAGATTTCCTCTCCCATCATAAACAGTAGTTGATGCTGTAGTACCACCCCATATTAAGTTACGTCCCAAGGTATTAATCAAGTGATAACTTGTCCATAAGCGACGGCCAATTTCTTGGGGGGTTAATGAATCGAAATGTCCCTCTGTATACCAACACGCAAAAGCGGAGTCCTCCTGACTGTCGCGCCGTCCAATTGTTTCATACAAACCGAAGTGGTGTTCTTTTACTTGTTCATGAACGTCAAAGCCACTATCCATAGGTAAAGACGAAATTTGATCTATTCGCGACATACTTAATCCTAAGTATCATTCATCTAGAAAATATAGCATAAAAGGGGTCAAATGAAATATTAGACTTACTGTAATTGCAAATAGCGAAAAAATTACTGTCTTCAGGTAAGATAATCAATAATTACCCAAGCTCAGGATTTAATCGCATGCGACAATACCTAGTTAAACCCATTTTAAAAATCAAAAATGCCACCTATTATTCACTAAGTGGATTAAAAGCTGCATTTCAAGACGAATTTGCTTTTCGCCTGGAAGTATTGATCTTTATTTTTGCTTTACCAGCAGCTTTTTTTTTGGGGAATACGCCAATAGAACGAGCCTTATTAATCAGTACTTTATTTTTAATTTTTATTGCTGAACTTCTAAATTCGGCTATCGAAAACACCTTAAATCGAATCGATCGCAATTGGAACCCTCTGATCAAAAAAGCAAAAGACCAAGGTTCTGCTGCGGTCATGATAGCGATCATTAATGCACTTATTGTTTGGAGTTTTATCATTATTCCCCATTTCTGGAGAAGTTAAAATTCTATGTTCATCCAACTACTATAGCGTCACTCGCAAGTTCATTTAAGTGAGGGAGTGTACATAAGTACATGACTGAACTTAAATGAACTTGCAACAAAGTATAAAGCTAAGTGGGTGGCGCTATATAACTCTAGTTTGAATTTTTTATAGAAAAAAACATCAACCTACTTACGAGAATGCGCAATTCAGGTTAATATATGTACTTGTCGCAGCTGCTGTACTCAATTATAAATCAAACAACCATGCCTAGACCAATAAATGAAACTAAATGCATCTCATGCGTTGTCCCAGTATATAATGAAGAAGCAGGAATTGCCGAATTCATTACTGCATTGATTGAAACACTAAAAAATCTAAACTATGTTTATGAAATACTCATTGTGGATGATGGCAGCCAAGATAATACACCAGCGATTATCCAACAACTCAGATCGCGATTTAATCTGCGTTATATTCGTTTCAGTCGTAATTTTGGAAAAGAAAATGCCATAAGCGCTGGCCTTGATTCCGCTCAGGGGGACGCTGTCATTTTAATCGATGCTGATTTTCAACACCCCCTGGAACTCTTAAGCCAATTTATTGTTAAATGGGAAAATGGCTATGATATGGTGTATGCGGTTCGACAAAGCCGTTCAGATGAATCCTGGTTGAAACGAACTTGCGCAAAAGCTTTTTATCAATTCACCTCCCGAATTAATCGTATTAATATCCCAGCAAATGCCGGTGACTTTAGACTTCTAGACAGAAAAATTGTAAACGCACTCCAAAAATTACCTGAGCGTAATCGATTTATGAAAGGTTTATACAGTTGGGTTGGATTTAAACAAATCGCAATTCCTTTTGCTGTACAACCTCGTAAAATGGGTACCTCTCAATGGGGTTTTTATTCTCTTTTAGATTTAGCAATTACGGGGATTACCTCATTTACTGCATTTCCACTACGAATGATAGCTATAGGTGGAATTGGCGTTGCAACTTTAGCCATACTTTATGGTATCTGGATTATAATTAGCACCCTAATTTTTGGTATTGAAACTCCGGGGTGGGCAACCATAGTCACAACAATTACTTTTTTTGGTGGTTTGCAACTTTTTGCCTTAGGGGTAGTAGGTGAATACATAGGTCGTGTCTTTGATGAGGTGAAACACAGGCCTCATTACATAATTGATGAGGAATCCAGTTTCGATGACAGCTCCACTTAAGATAAAATACCGACTTATTTATTTTGCAAGTATAGGTGGCACCGCTGCTTTGGTACATCTTATGACTGTATTCAGTCTAGTCACTTTCTTACATATGTCTGCGCTCATTGCTAATCTATTTGCTTTTTTAATCGCCTTTAATGTCAGTTTTTGGGGTCACAAATATTTAACTTTTTCACGTTTGTATGATGAAAAAACTTTAAGCCTCACCCATTTTTTTCTGGTTGCTGTCTCTGCTGGAATCATTAATGAAACGTTATATTTCTTCTTTTTACACTACACTCAATTAGATTACATGCTCGCTTTAATCCTGGTTTTGGGAAGCGTTTCAGTATATAGCTTTATTTTATCAAGATTTTGGGCTTGCCGTTAAATCTTAAATAAAATCATTTTGTTTTTAAATTTATCAGTTTTTTAAATTTGGTCTATATTATAAATGTCAATCACGGATATGGAGCTCCAAATGAAAAATACTAATTTGACATCCAGATTTAGAGGGATAAACCATCTTGTCATAGCCCTATTTTTATTGATTAGTCCCTTCGCAGGCGCCTACGCGGCTTGTTGTTCTGGCCATGGAGGCGTTGCATCCTGTAATAAAACTACAGGATACCAGATGTGTAAAGATGGCAGCGCATCTCCAAGCTGTACTTGTACAAAAGCCACTAAAAAAACTACTCCAAAGACAACAACCAAAGTAAAAACAACAACAACTACTACTCCAGCAACAACCACTACGACTAAAACCACCAAAACTAAAGCAGCAACCACTACCAAAACCACCACCAGTGCTAAAGGTTGCTGTTCAAAACATGGTGGAATATCTCAATGTGATAAGTCTACTGGCCACCAACTGTGTAAAGATGGTACTCAATCTCCTAGCTGTGCTTGTCACTAA
>JACPOX010000060.1 GCA_016191305.1 Legionella longbeachae
GCAGGGGCTAATGGGGAAGATAGTATATGATGCCAGCTTATTTGTTCACTCTTCTATTCATGAGGTGATTCTTTCATTATTGGAAGCATTTTTTATTGTAACAGCCGTTATTTATATTTTTCTCGGATCATTTCGCTCTGTTCTTATTCCTGTGATTACCATCCCCTTGTCTATTATTGGTGGATTTTGGATTATGCTAATGTTAGGTTTTTCAATTAATCTTTTAACTTTATTGGCTTTGGTGCTTGCTATTGGTTTGGTAGTAGATGATGCGATTATTGTTGTAGAAAACATACAACGTCATATGGAAAGAGGGCAAACACCTTTTAAAGCGGCATTATCAGGTGCGAGTGAATTGGCTAATCCCATTATCGCAATTACAGTTGTTTTAATTGCGGTTTATTTACCTGTTGGTTTTATGGGGGGCTTGACGGGGGCGTTATTTACCGAGTTCGCTTTTTCACTTGTAGGTGCAGTGACTGTTTCTGCGATTATTGCTTTAACTTTATCGCCAATGATGTGTTCCAAAATTCTTAAAATAGGAAATGATGGCGTTAAAAACCGTTTTATGACTTATGTAGATAATTCCTTTATAAAACTGGAGCGCTTTTATGAACGAATTTTGGGCTCGACCCTCCAATATTTATCAGTTGTTGTTGTTTTTGCCGTGATTATTCTTATCTCTAATTATTTTCTTTTCATTTCTTCAGCTTTTGAGTTGGCACCACAAGAAGATCTTGGAATTATTATTGCGCAAGTTACGGCACCTGCCAATTCTTCCTTAACGCCATCGTACTACGAATCAATTACAGCCTTTAATTCAAGAAGAGTTAAATAAGATTGCTGGGGCTAAAGTTGCTGTATTTCAGCTACCTTCCTTACCAGGAGGGGGTAGTGGTTTACCCCTTCAATTTGTAATTACCACGACAGAAACCTTCAATAACCTAAACCTGGTATTACAAAATATTTTGGACAAAGCCTATGCTTCAGGTATTTTTGCTTTTATTAATCCTGATCTCAAAATCGATCAAATCCAGACTCAGGTTAAATTGGATCGCGATAAAATTTCTCAATTTGGTTTGACTATGCAGGATATAGGTAATTTATTTGGATCTGCTCTGAGCGAAGGGTATATCAATTATTTTAATTATGCCGGGCGTTCCTATCAGGTGATTCCGCAAGTGATGAGGGAATTTCGTTTGAACACGGATCAATTATTAAATTATTACATAAAAACTGCCTCAGGTGCATCGGTACCTCTTTCGACTGTTGCTCGTTTAGAGCGGCAAATTGTGCCTGAGTCTTTAAATCATTTTCAACAACTTAATTCAGCAACGATTTCAGCAGTTGCGTTTCCTGGTATATCAATGGGTCATGCCTTGGATACTTTTGCCCAAATTGCTAAAGAATTTTTACCCCAAGGCTATTATATTGATTATGCTGCTCAATCACGACAATTTATAAAAGAAGGTTCCAGCCTGATTTTCACTTTTTTCTTTGCTTTAATTATTATCTTTTTATCATTGGCTGCTTTATTTGAAAGTTTTCGTGATCCACTAATCATTTTGATTAGTGTGCCTATGTCGATTTGTGGTGCAATGATTTTTGTAAGTCTGGGAATTGGAGATGCTACGCTTAACATTTACAGTGAAGTAGGTCTGGTGACATTAATTGGATTAATCAGCAAACATGGTATTTTGATTGTACAGTTTGCCAATGAACAACAAGCTAAAGGACAAAAAAAGCTGGATGCGATTAAAGCTGCAGCGGGAATACGTTTGCGTCCTATTT
>JACPOX010000051.1 GCA_016191305.1 Legionella longbeachae
ACTCAATGATGCATTCAGATATTAATTTAAGATGCACGAGTGAAGATGCATTAATTTATTGTAATGAACTCATTAATCATTTTAAAGATATGGATGAGAATCTTTTAAAAACAATAACAAATTCTAGCATTAATCGTACTGACTCAACCATTGAGGATGTGCTTCGATTTAATTAGATAAAATAATTTCAGAGCTGCTGGGTCAGCCCAGCAAATCTACTCATTCAAGTGCGAAAAGGAACAAAATTTTCAGCAAAATTCTGTAGCTCGCGCGGCAATAAGCTTATGTATTTATTGAGTTCCTTATTCTGGGTAACAAAAAAAGTAGCCATGGATTTAAGTGATGGAGGTTCTCTGCTCATTCCTTCTTTATTAGCAAAAAAAGCACATGCTTCTAAATTATTACCGCCTAATAGCTTTTCATTTTTGTCTGAAATAATAACATTTTTGATATTAGGGAACACTTCTTTTAAGGCTTTCCGTTGCTGTAAAGACATTTTTTGAAGTTCGATTTGGCTTAAATAAATGGTATGGATCGTGGGTAGTGCGCTATTTAATTTATTTAACTCTTCTATAGATAAACTTTCCAGTTCATTGTCGCATAAATCCAACGAAGTTACCCCAGTTGGAATGGCTTTGAATGCCAGGGCCAATTCATCTCCACTTTTGCTACCTAATTCATTAAAGGACAAATCAAGGGAAGTCACAGTGATTGGAATGGCTGAGAAAATTTGAGCTAATTCTTCTTTGCTTCTGATGCTAAGATCATTATAAAGTAAATTTAGTGAGATCACGTTGCTCGGAATGGCTTTGAAGGCCAAAGCTAATTCATCCCCACTTTTGCTGCCAAGGTCATTCACGCTTAAATCAAGAGAAGTCACATTGCTTGGAATAGCTGCAAATATTAGGGCTAATTCATCCCCTCCTTTTTGGTAAAGGTCATTGACACTCAAATCAAGAAAGGTCACGCTGCTGCGGATTGCCTTGAATGATTGAGCTAACTCAGCTCCGCTTCTTTTACAAAGATCATTACCCCTCAAATCAAGGATCGTTACGTTTTCTGGTATGGCTGCAAATATTAGGAACAATTCCTCTCCGCTTTTACTGCCAAGATCATTAATGCTTAAATCAAGAGAGGTCACCCGAGCGGGGATATGTTTGAATGCCTGAGCTAATTCTATTGCGCTTTTGTTTCCAAGTTTGTTCCTACACAAATTAAGTGAGGTCACGTTTATTGGGATGGCTGAAAATATTAGAGAAAATTCATCTCTACTTTTTATGCCCAGTTTGTTATGGCTTAAATCAAAGAAAGTCACGTTGGATGGTATGGTTCTAAGTACCGATTCGAGTATCTTCCCAGTGAGCAAATGAAGGTTACTTAATTTGTAATACATATATATCTCTGATCCCTCATTAAAAAATATAATGTTGTGAATATTAACACCCTGAATATTACACTAACAAGAAGGTATTAATGTTCCCTTAATAATGTATGAGTAAAATTCATTCATCAGGAAGAATTTTAGAACTATTTCAGAATTTTATAGTTATTATTTAGCTATAAAATATTATTAAAGTGAGAATTACAATGCAATTGAACTTAGAAAATATACAGAAGATAAATACCGCTTTTCAAAAAGATGATTTAAAGCTACTAAACTCAGTACTTTTGGCTGAATATATTTCATATCTATTATTTAATATAATCAACGGTACACATTGTTTAGAAAAAAGTACTGTTTTAAAATCTGGCACATATAAAACAGTTAGTTTGAAGGAAGACGAGGGTGCAATTTCTGTTTTCATGAAGCATGAATTCCTCTTTGACGAAGAATTTAATATTGAAAAAGACTCACTTCTTTTTAGAGCCTTATCTGTCTATGATGTAATAAGACAGAGAAAGGATGAAAAAGTCCTATCTTTAGCAATAACAGAAACTCTTAATGTGTCTCTCACGATGCTCCATGATTTAATCCTAAAACTTGAAGTAACACTTACCAAGGAAAGCATGGGCTTAGTGAATACTGTAAAAGAAGTTTATTATCAACGTGCCCAAGGTATTATGGAAAAGATGCAATATTCCTTCCTAAAACCTGAGAATGTAGTTAACTCTGAGTTGAGTGAAATAATAACAGCTCCAACAATCAATCACCTGAATTAATTATCATTGCATTTGGTGGGGCAGAAATAAAAATTATTTGATGTTCAGATTAGCTATATCTTGATATTATTAATATCTGTTTATTCAATAACATAACATTTATGACTGATATCATTTTTATTGGCGCGGGACCTATAGGTCTTTTAGGGGCAATCCAATTAAAACTACAATGCCCAGAAAAAGAAATTCTCATGTTTGAAAAATATGAGGTTCCTTTGCGCAATCATGCGATGTATGTGTTACAAAGCTCTTTCGCGGAAATGGATACAAGCAAGGGCTTTGGTGAGCTTCTTAAAGGTATTTCTTCCAAAGTTATCATTAGTGATTTGGAAAACAAACTAAGAGACTATGCAACATCCATTGGAATTAAAATTGAATATCAGGAAGTTAAAAGCCTTAATGAATTAAAAATCAAATATCCAGAGACTAACTGTTGAAGTTAAATACAAAGCCACTGGATCAACACGCTCACTCAATAAGCTCACTGAATTACCAGGTGTCCTTGCTTGTACGAAGCACATGGTTTCTGAATATGTAGGACAATTAAAGGAGAAGGAGGGATTCACACCTATATCACTCAGAATCTTTATCGATGAGCCTACTTATCAATTAATGAAGCATGCAACGTTCAAAACTCCTTTCACTCTTAGGGATAAAGATAAAATCCCACCTAAATTATTCAAGACCATTAACAATTATTTAATAGGAAGAGAACATCTCCTTGATGAAACAAGAGATGAAAATAGTTTAAAAATTTCTACAATTACTTTATCCATTTATGCTAGCAAAAACTTTTGTACAGAGGTAGATGGGAAAATCTTTTTCCAAATTGGAGAAGAGGCATTCGCTTGCCCATTTTATAGAAGCTTTAATGATAATGCGTCCTGTATCCCTTCGTTTATTAAAGCAATGAAAGCTCTATTTGAAAACAACCATGTAGTTTCGAATAAAATCAGTTCCAACTCAATTTTTAAGCTTTCTACTTCTGAAAAAGACCCTCTTGAATATTATGAGCATGAGGTACAAGGATTAGTAAATAGTGAAATTCGAACGATTCATGTCTTAAACTTCGGTATAAAAATGCTCGAGACATCAGTTACTTCCACACAATCAGCACCTCAAATCTTTAGTTCTAAATTGCTCTTAAAAAGAGGAGGAAAAACCTTCTTAGATGAAGTAAATACAGACGACAAGAAAGATCATGAGAATTTTTCAATGTGTATTCTGTCATAAATTTAATTAAGAGTATCAGATAAAAAGAGCTATATGGTGAGAGATATAACATTCTGGAAAAGTGGAGCGCATCTTTACAGATTACTGTTGCTAACAGATAATGCAAAAGTAATTTGAGCTATTTTTATATGTCTTTCTATTGGCTGTTCTTATCGATTAAAATACACGCTTATATTGACATTTAATGAACAAATAAATATGGATAAAATTATGTTAAATGGATCTAAGAAATTAATTACTAAAAAATATAATGATAATTGTTCTGAAAATATAAATAAAGAAAACACTCTTATACTTGATAAGCAAAACCCCATGGAATCCGTTAAAGATAAATGGAATATCTTAGCACCTTATCCAAAGCCCTCTCAAAAACAAGATACCATTGTTAAACGAGTTGAATCATTTGCATCAACTCTAAAAAATATTACTGAATTCATAGAACTGACAATTGGAGTACCCATCAAACTTAATCCCGTTTCGCGTTTATTTACTAAATTTAGTAATATCAGAGAAGCTAAGTTTTGGAATCAACGGGTGCAAGCTATCCCTACAGACGAATTAATTTCACCAAAACAAGAAGCCGTTTACGTAGCTAACACTCATGAAGCAATGGATCATTATTTTTTTTATGTACTAAAACACGGCAGAATTTGGCATAAACCTATTGCAGCGCCTAAAATAAGTCAATGGAAACTATTTGGTCCTGATGGACTTCCTCCTAGCGGCGTTAAACTTGAGGCAATCAGTAGTGATGGTGCTAATCTCATTGCACTTGATACATCCGGTATTATTCATTACGTACATACGAGTCGTATTCAATTTTTTATAACTGAAACAAGTTGGAAAATAACTGAAATTAAATTGGATTGGACGGATCAATGGTT
>JACPOX010000052.1 GCA_016191305.1 Legionella longbeachae
CAAAGAATTAAGGATAAATGGTCAAGAGGATGAGGTTGGTAAAAATTAGATCAGCACTACCCTCTACCACTTCCTCAGTGTACGACGAGATATACCACCAGCAATGATGTTATACCTCTTGAGCATCTTGATTTAGCATTTTAAATTATCTTGTTGAAGGGCTAAGTATTCGATTTCCTCCATCTCAATTACATCGTTGATTCTGTTACCGTGAAAGAAAATTTCAAGATGAGAAAAGTTTTTCATAAGACTAAATAAATTAATAGCACCTTCTCTGCCTATATTATTGAACTGAATACTCAGCTCCTTTATATTATTAAAGGGGAGTAAATAGTTGCTTAAGATAATTGCTCCTGTATCACTAATGCTATTGTTATCCAAATTGATCTCGCAAGTATTTGGTTTTATTTGTTGGATTATCTTAATTATTTCTAGAATTTCATCATCAGTGATTTTCATATTTGCTAAATTCACTTGAGTAGGGCTCTTGTTTTTTGTTATTTTTTCTAATAATTCAGGTCTCATATCTTCTCCGGAGAAGTTAGTAACTTAGCCTATATTGATATTATAAGTTTTATTTTTACACGAGTCTCCCCTAAGCATTTTTTCTTGTATTTTAAACATCTTTTTTAATGCTTTGATTGAGGTCGTTTCAATGTTAGTGGTACGAGTAAAGAAGCCTTGTCCTGTTTTTAATATCGTATATTCAGGTAATTTAAGTATTTTTTTTCTTAATATTAATAATTCCTTTTGAGAGGAGGTTTTTAGAATTTGAATACTAAAATTTTTTAAAATTTTAGTTTTTAAATAATCACCACGAAAATAAGAATAAAATTTTAAAGATTCTGAATTTATCGCAGTTGAGGCTTTATGTAAGTGATATCTTCCCTGAGTAGGATGTGAGCTCGTGTAAGCATATATATTTTGTATGGGAGAGTATTCAATAGGTTCTAGATCCATTATTGTAAAATTAGTGCCAAATGGAAGCTTGTGTACAGAGCTTTGCTGTTGAGCAACTTTTATTTTACATTTTATTCTTGAGAAATGAGGATCTACATGCATTACCGCAGATTCAAGACATAGTTCTTTTTGTAACTTTATTGAATTGGACACAACCACATGAGAAATTGGCTGACGCAGCATTGCTGGTTTCTTGTTTGCAAGAGCCTTAATATTAGTCTTAGCTACGCCTTTCTTATGATCTAAACAAATATCTACTGCAGTTAAAAATGGAGTACCACCAGGGGTTTTGCAAGGTATTATATTATTAAAGGTGAATTGACGAACAACTTGATCCACTATGATTTTGGGCATAGAAGGAGACGCATTGCTTTTATCTAATACACTGAGAGTAACAGTGTTTTCTTCATCATTGAGTATTTTATATCGAAAATCGATCCTTGAAGTATGATTTTTAACAATAAAATTAAATTCTGGTTTCTTACCACAAGTGATATGAGGTGTTACATTCATCACTTCATTATTAAGAGTTTTTACAGCGAAAGAACTAAGAATTAAATGGATTCCGCAAGGAAGTGTCTTCGCTTTATCAGAGAGTTCATTCTGTAGTTTTGTGAATTCTTCCAAGGTAAGAGGTTCTTTAGTGTAGAAAAAGAATTCATTAGTACTTAATCGAGTAATATAATCAGGATCTATTATAGCTGTTTCTGGCTTGTAACAGTTTTTTTGGTACGTTTTATTTGCTTTATCCATGAGCTTTATAATGGTATTTTTTAAACGCCGAACCATATTTAGGCGCTCATTAAACGTCATTGGATTCTGTAAGAGATTATTTCCAGCGCCAGCTTCGCCAATAGGGTGATCTTCTTTAAATTCTGCTATTACTGCTTTATCTTGAATAACTAGCCTTCTAATTGCCTTGTTAATTTTACCTAGAGTCATAAAAATACTCTTTTATGTTAATCGATTCTTGCTAATTATAACCATATTGACTTAATAAAGTATTAAGTGATTGCTTAATGAATATTTATCTCGATATTCAGCTTACATAATTTATCCCATAGTTAGTTTTAGTTAGCTGGACGCTATTACTTGTTGTCCTCAGTGTATATGTAATACAATACGATCATAAATTATTTAAAAAATGCTGATTTATAAGGCTCAGAAGTAATGTTTGATAAACTTCCCTATGAACTTAAGCTATATATAACGCAATTTCTTTTACCCGAAGATTTGAGCAATCTCGCTTTGGTTAATTCTAATTTGAATAAAATTTCCCGGACCCCGCAACTATTTTTTAACCATTTACGGCTACTTAAAGTGGGTTTTGGTGAACAGAAAAATAGATTTTACCAACATTGGCCCCCCGATATTTTTGCCAAAATTTATCACAATCTGAAAAATAAACGTAATGCCAACAAGCTATATGATTTTCACCGGATATTCACCACTCTCGACCCCTGGCGGTTTGGGACATTTTATTTTCCTGTAAACAAGCTCTTGCAACCTATGATACAAGATCCTTTTCTAATAATTATGGAAAGTGGAGATGTAAAATTTTTAATCGAATCATTAAGAAATCCTGCAAGATATGGAATCCCTTTCAACACCGATACGCTAGTTGCAAATTTCAGGCATAGACTTCTGACTACCTCGATGAAAAGCAATAATCCTGAATTATTTTCTGAGATGTATGCACTGTGTGGCTCATCATTTTCTTCAGATGATCTGGAAAACAAGAGCTCCAGTTTTTTGGGAACCAGTGCTACCGCACATCCATTGATATTTGAAAAAACAATCACAGAACTCAAAAAACAGAAACTCATGAGCAAGGCATTCAAATATTTTAATCACTTTGATGAGATGATGCGTGAATACGATCTTGAGACCTTTAAATTAAAAATAAATTCTCTTTATGGGGAACAGGGATTGCCAAAACGGGCGCTTCTTGAGAGTCATCTGACAATAAAAAATCTAAATAATGCTAAAAATCCCTCTGACATGTTCCATTATTTTGTTGAGATTTATGAAAAAAAACTGCATGACCGATATTTTGTATCTAAATTAAACCTTGATGTCATAGGTAAAATCGCTCGATTTGGCATGGTTTATTGTGGTAAAGGCAGAGACTGCAAGGCATTTCATAAATGGATTGGACTGATCGATAAAATGATTGATAAAGTCAATCGGGTAGATCTTTGCATAGAACTTAATCTTTTTTCTATCGGGAAAAAATTACTCATCGGAGTCATAGAGTCTAAAAATGAAAAGCTATTCGTGGATTTGCTGGAACTGATGCACAAAAGGGCGAATGAGGAATATAAAAAGATATGGGATAGAACCTTTACTTTTGGCTTCACCCTTAAACGCATCTTCCAAGATGATGTGCTCATTGAATTTTTGATAGCCGCTATTGAATCTGAAAATATGGCTATTTTAAACTCGCTGTTGGACTGGATTGAAGGGTATAAACTGATTAAAAACAAAGATGCTTTGTATCCCTTATTAAAAGTTGTTCTGCTTTGCCATGATAATCTGGAACCAATTGAACGGGTATTTGACATTTTTGATCGTTTTGAGATTTCCTTAACAGAAATTCTTGAGGCTTCAGAACCCTCATTTTTAAATAACCTACAATTAGCTATTGGTGCGCAAAATCCGGCTTTGCTGAACAGGGTGTTTGAGAAAATGGGAGGATTTGAAGAAATTCCGGAAACTCTTTTGAAAATATCAAACTGTCAATTGCTGCAGAGAGCCATTTCTTCAGAAAACATAGAAATCATGAATCTTGTCATGTCATTGTATCAGTCCAAAGGTCTGTTTGATGTTATGAAACAGATGCAAGAGGTTAATTTGTTTTTTATACTGATGCGTTCAAATACTCCGGTTAGTTTGAAATGGTTTATGAAAGAGGTTGTGAATCATGATGAGCAATTACTCTGGCAATACATGCAATTTTTGAATGAAGAAAATTGGCGAGAAATTTTGTCTTACGAACATAATCTTGAAAATCTAGCGTACTTTTTATCTATTTTCCGGGACAATGGCTCTTTGCACCACCCCATCAAATCTTTATACGAAACGAACAAACATCAGTTGCTCCTGGTGATTTACCTCTGCGGATACAGTGAAAATTTGCGTTATCATTCTTTGGGTAAAGAGATTTGTCAAATGACTATTGTAACAGAACAGGGTGAAGTGAAATGCCTTGATGCGCTGAACGATCTGCTCAATGACGAATTTATTCAGGCTCTGAACAAATGGTCTCAGTCCTTGTATGCGATCGAACTGTCCCAATATCTGAAAAATGCTCAAAGCAGTCAGTTGAATCCAATTAGTTGTATGAGAGTGTAGTCTTTTTTGCACCAAGCTATGCCCCTAGCTTTTTTTCAAGTACAGCAGGGGCTGAGAAGATTAAACTGCAATCAAAATTTGGGTTCTGTTGTTGGAGTTTGTTCTTCTTCCTGAGTATCAATACGAAGCTCACTATCAAATCCTAAAGCATGCTTGATGTAGGTTAAAAGTTGCATGAGAATGTTTTGTTGTTGGCTTTGTATTAGCTCAAAAGCTGTGTTAGTGTTTTCATTGTCAATAACTTTAGTAAGATTGAAATCTTTTATGAGAACTTTATCTGGAGTTATGTTGATATTAACAGTTACATTGAATGCTTCAGAAGAATCTTCCGAATCCCATGGATTTTTTTCAATGATTTTGGCTGTATAGCTAAGATCAACACTATTTTTTCCAATAACTTTGATTTCAAGTTTATATACTGGGTCTACATTCAGATACTTTTGTTTATTATCTTTTGGAGAGGGAAAATTGTGTTGTATAAGTGCCCCAAGCCGAAACTGTATACCCGCTCTATGCTGAAGAAGCATATGTAAAATTTTATCTTGTTGTTCGAGTTCTGGAAAAATAGCATAGGATCCTGCCCTAGCAATTTCATCATCATCCTTTTGGTCGAAAGATTGAATGATCATTTTTTCAGCCATTTGCTCTTTTACTTTATCGAATCCTGAAAAAAAGTAGATTTCTTTGTTGCATATTTTAAGTTTATGTCTTTTTTACTCATTATGAACTCAGTGTATTGGAAGCGTATATTTATTAGAGTTGAAAAAGATTAACAGAATATGAATCATTATGGATCAAATTGGGCCTTTGGCAACACCTTTCATTGAGGCAATAGGATAATTACTCTCGCTGTGTTGGTATCTATTGGTGGATTTAGAAAGAGAGGGTAATTATCAATAAAAATTGAATAGTACCCTCTGTACTTGCTTAATAAGCAGGAAAAAAGTTTAGCTTACTCAGCAAACATGGAACTAACAGATTCTTCAATATTAACTCGTTTGATCGCCTGAGCGAGCATGTCAGACAAGCTAACGACACGAATTTTTTCACATTTGCGTGCTTCTTCAGATAAAGGAATTGTGTCAGTTACTACTACTTCATCAAGTCCTGAATTTTTAATATTGTGTATGGCTGGACCAGATAAAACAGGGTGAGTGATGTAGGCTCTCACACTATGAGCTCCATTTTTCTTGAGCTCATGCGCGGCAGAACAAAGAGTTCCTGCAGTATCAACAATATCATCGACAATAATGCAGTTTTTATTAGTAGGATCTCCAATAATGTGCATTACTTCCGATTTATTAGGACCACTTCGTCGTTTATCAATAATGCATAACTCAGCATGATCAAGCCGTTTCGCTACAGCTCGCGCTCTAATCACACCTCCAACATCAGGAGAAATGACCATGATGTTATCTAACTTTTGTTTGGTTATATCATCGAGAAGTATAGGTGTTGAATAAACGTTATCTACGGGCATATAGAAGAAACCCTGAATTTGATCGGCGTGTAAGTCTACAGTAAGAACTCGGCAGATCCCCACAGAGGCCATCATATCAGCAACAACTTTAGCCGTAATTGGGACTCGAGCTGAGCGAACACGTCGATCCTGGCGTGCATAACCAAAATATGGAACTACAGCGGTGATTCGTGCAGCGGAAGATCTTCTTAGCGCGTCTGCAATAGTCAGGAGCTCCATTAAATTATTATTTGCTGGGGCACAAGTAGATTGGATTATAAAAACGTCTCTACCACGAACATTTTCTAAAATCTCAACCATGGTTTCTCCGTCACTAAATGTGCTGACAGTAGCCTGGCCGATAGGTATTTTTAAATGATTAGAAATTCGTTTTGCTAATTCCGGATTTGCATTTCCGGCAAAAATCATCATAGTGGACATGTGTAAGAAGCCTTAGATCTAGGTTAATCATTTAACTTAAACACATAGCAGAAGACAGCCAAAAAGATATTATTATTATTTGAGCATTAACGAGAACGCATCCTTCCAGGTTATCTTCTGCTGTCTGTTTACTTGAATCAACAAGAAAAAATGGCAGGGGTGCTAGGATTCGAACCTAGGTATGCAGGGATCAAAACCCTGTGCCTTACCGCTTGGCGACACCCCTAAAATTTGCAGATTCTAAAAAATCTTCCATGTATATATTAGCGTTCGTCCCTGCAATTGTGCTGCGTATTTTGCAGTGGTTTTTGGAACATGTCAACTTTGAAAGCAATATATTTTTATATTTTTTAACCTAAAAAAGAAGTTGACATCGGAGTGAAAATATCATAGATGTTCGCTTCCAAGAGGTCAGCTTCTTTTCTTAGGTTGATTCATTCACTTTATACAGTCCAATTTTGGATAACAACTTTTATCATGACTCCATTACCTTCCAAGCGAATCATGCTAGGTAAATCAATACCTTTAACTGCAGTATACTTAGTAAAATTAATGGTGTATCCATTTTGTTTGAGCTGTGCTAGATGATTGTATTGATCTCGATGTTCAGCTTCAACTGAACCCGGAGCAGGAAGGCCTCTCACCCAGTAGTAAAGATTATTTACTGGAAGTCTGATTCCAGTTTGTTGTGCTAATAATTCATCTGCATTATGAGAGGTGACTTTCTTGGATCCATCTTGGAAAGTAATACCATCGCCTGTTTTATCAATAAGTACTGTTCCACTTCCCAATGGGCCCATTAAACGAATTTTATATGAATTTGGTCCATGTTGTACCCAATTCATAGCAGCAGACCATCCTTTTGTTTTATTTTTAGCTGCCATGGAACCTTGAATTTCCCAAGAAGAAACCGTTGCTGTTTTCGCTTTGCGCTGTTCTACAGGGATCACTTTATTTTCTGGTAACTCTGCCGCAGGTCTAGGCGGAGCGCAAGCAGTTAACAAACAAATGGGAATTATTAATAATTGTTTAAAATGATTCATTTATGTCACTCCAAGTCCATTTTTTGTAGTTTTTCATTTAACAATACGCTAGACTGTTCACATATGCAATCAGTCTTATATCAATATGAAATTAAAAGCAATTTATCCTGGCACCTTTCATCCAGTGACTAATGGGCATGTCGATCTTATTAGTCGTGCTGCTAAAATTTTTCCTCAGATTATTGTTGCAGTAGCTAGTAATAAGGCGAAACATCCTTTTTTGCCGATGGAAACAAGAATTAATCTTTTGGAAGAAGCACTGGAGCATTTGCCTGGAGTAAAAGTTCTTGGTTTTAATAATCTTTTAATTGATTTTGCATTAGAGCAAAATGCCGGAATTATTTTGCGAGGTTTGCGAGCAGTTTCTGATTTTGAGTATGAATTTCAATTAGCTGGAATGAATAGGAAGTTGTCTAAACATATAGAAACAATATTTTTAACTCCATCAGAAAATTCAATATTTATCTCTTCTACTTTAGTAAGGGAAATTTCGCTACTCAATGGAGATATTTCTCAATTTGTTCCTTCTTGCGTCGTAAGGGAATTACAAAAGAGACAAAATGTTCATAGTGCCACGTAATCGAAAAACCGGGAAAAGTATTTCTCTGGTTTTTTTTATTATAAATATACTGCTTTGTAATGGAGCAAATGCCCTTGTCAAAGCAAACAGTAGCCTGCCCCCAGGTTATGCTATAAGTAGCGCAAATCCATTAGCGACGAATGCCGGGCTTGAAATTTTAGCTCAGGGTGGTAATGCATTTGATGCAGCAGTTGCAGTGGCAGCAG
>JACPOX010000099.1 GCA_016191305.1 Legionella longbeachae
GACCTTAGCTTTATTATCTCCATGATTCTTTTAATATAAATATCAATGAGCTTTTCAATCGCCTTCGTGGAAGAGGCATAAGTTCCTTTTATGACCTCTTGCAAGATGCCTTCGCGACAATCGATTTCACCAAAAATAAAAATAGCGACAGAGTTTTGAGGAATATGCTCCATTGCTTGATAAAAATTAGTTTTAGCATGAAAAGTTGAGTTATTGCGCAAATGCCAAATTTTACATCCGGTCACTAGCAATGGAATTATTTGGTAATGGATTGAATTGATTGCTATCGTGTCCCAGGCTGGTGACAAACAATGACTGTCACCCACCATATAGATTGTTCTTGTGACATCCTGATTGGGCTGTTTTTTCAATGGAAGTAATTTGGCAATGTATTGGAAGTAATTAAAGCCATTCTTAATTTTGCTTGTTTGCAACTCTTGATTGCAGGTGATCATCGGTTGAAGTGTATTAACAATAGTCTCTGCCTCTACTAGGCGACCTTCACAATACAAAATTTTCACTATTTTAAAGAAAAGAGAAAACAATTCAATGTCATGCTCTTGATTTGCAATTGTTCCTTTAATCTCTTGGGAGATGTGTTTATCCCAAATGTCTAGAAATCGGGTGGCACTAAGTTCACCTAAAGATAGGTGATGATGAATAGTTAAGTACTCATGTGCAACACTCAGCGCCTTCTTACGTTCCATAAAAGAGTCGAGGATATCAAGATAAAAATTAAGAGTTTCTAACTCCATTTTTTTGAGTGAATAAAGCTCTTCTAAACCAAAAATTGCACCTTTTAGTTGCCCAAAATCGACCACAATATGTAAGAAGTAAATAACGTAAGACTGTTTTAAGTTTTTAATGTATTCAAAAATAATAGCACGATTACCTTTTACTAAAAAAATAGAGGCTAGTAATTGGCCCGCTTCTTGATTATCCTGTTTTAAAGGGATATTACTTTCAATAATCTCCCCAATAACTTTCAAAAGTATTTCAATACCTTCACGATTTTTATTTTTGCGAATTAGTTTTTGAGCTAATTTTAATTTTTTTATATGCATTTTAATTCAATTTTAGAATTGGAATACTAACCGGGTGGATTTTATTAGGAATTAATTGTTGAAAAATAGGCTTAAATGAATTATCAACTAAAATATTATTCGATTCAATAGATTTAGTTATCTTAGGTTTAGGACTTTCTCCGAGGCCATTTAAGATTTTAGAGGTTGTTTCGGAGATATTATCATCCAGCATTATATTTTTATTGGTGGCAGACACCACGTCTTGTTGTTTAAAACGATATAAATTGCCTAAGACAGTAGCGGATTCCAACACCATCAAGGCAACACCAATTGCAGGATTAAGTGTAAAACCTAAGGCAACAAACAACCCGGCTGCAACTAAGGTGATTGTTGAGTTATAAGTTAAACTCACAGACAAGTTTTGAACAATATTTTGTTTGGTTTTTTTTGCCACATCAAATGCCGTAGCAATAGGGAATAACAAACCTTGCTGAACCACTATGCCGGCATTCTGTTCGGTAATGGTATCACCAATACTTGATTTTATCGCAATGCCTAAATTAGAACAGGCAATTGCAGTGAGATCATTAGCTGCATCGCCTACCATAGCTACTTTATATCCTTTGCCTTTTAATTTTTTAATATAACTTGCTTTAGATTTTTCCCCAAATTTAGTGATAGCTCCTACTCTATTCGCCCGAATGTTATCAATCCCTAATAATGCTGCATATTTTTTAGCAGTCGCTTTGTCCGCTCCAGTACAAATATGGATGGTTTTGCCAAGACGTTTTAATTGCTGCACAGTTGCAATAGCATCTTCTCGTAGTGGGTCGGTTAAGGCAATTTGCCCTATTACGGTTTTTCCATGAACAATATATACCGAACCATTTTCAGGGTTATCATAAGGCTTTCCTATCTCTGTAATTCCATTATCTAAGAGCATGTTTTTATTACCTACCATAAATAGCTCACCATTAATTAAAGCCTTCATGCCAGAGTGATGACTTTTATCCACCGAAGTAAGTTCTAAGTGCTCGTTTGAAAGAATGTTTTTTGTTTCTACAAAAGACTTAATAATTTTGCCAACTGGGTGAGAGGATTGCTCTTCTAATAATACAAGATGATTCAAGAATTTTTTATCTGTAATACTCAGAGCTTTAACCTCGATTTGGCCTTTAGTAAGCGTACCATTTAAATCAAAAACAATAGTATCAATATCAGCGGCCGCTTGTAATGCTTTTCCATTGTTGAAATGAATCCCAGTTTCAGATGCTTTTTTCATCCCAATTTTAACTGCCAAGGGGGTGATTAAACTCAAAGCACAAGGGCATGCACTGACAAGAACCGAGATGACACATTGAATGGCTATTGCAGGAGTAAACAGAAGGCTTATAGCAACACCTGAAACAAGTGCAACGGTGAGTAAACCAGGAACAAAATAGTTCAATACTTTATTTGCAAAGAGTTCGAGGGGAGCTTTTTCATCATTCGCTTTTTTTATATTTTTTGCGATTACGGAGAGATAAGATTCTTTATAAGTTTTTGTGACGATCATGTTTACGGCTGAAACATGATCGGCTAAACACATACCAGCCTTTACAACATCGCCTGCTTGAAACTCTTTAAGATAGGGTGAACCATCGATTCGTGTTGTATAAAGTAGAGCCTTCTCTGTTAGTAGACCATCAACAGGAATCACACTTCCTGAACTTAATATAATCACATCGTTAGGGGATAATTTTTTAACGAAAATTTCTGTTTTATTCTCCAACAGAACGGATTTCGGTACGCAATCGCGCACATCTAATTTTTTATTAATTGCACCGATTAAGGTATGTTCTACCCCTTCTCCTAAATGCCAAAAGCCTAAAACAAGAGGTGCTGCTTCAAACATCATGGGAAGGCCGGGAACAAACATACTTATTATAGATACACATACAATAGTTAAAGTGCTTATTGTATATAAAGTTGAGGTATCCCATTTTCTTTCTTGCAACGCCTGCCATGCAGTTTGATAGACGGTTCGTCCTAAATAAAAAGTCATCATGGTGGTGAAACTAGTAATTAAATACTGGGCAATTAGAGAGATATTGAAGCTCGCAAGAGAAAGACCCAATAAACCTATCCCCCAAACTAAACCTAATGTCGCTTTAAGCCAGTGATTCTCTTCATTATGCTGATGATTGTGGGAATGACCATGGGAATGGCCGTGATGATGAGCATTTTTATGCTTCTTCTTTTTTTTATGCTCTTTTTTATGATACATAAGCTGCCTCTTTAAAAAACTGATACGGTGTTGACTGTTAATTGCACATTAATTTTAGAAAGTGTTACATTATAACAATTGAATCCAAAGAACAAGAAGCATTAAGCAATTTTTAGGCAAAAATTATTTATACGAGATAATAAGTGCGATTTACTCATTTTTTTCGTGAAATAAAGACTGTGTTACAATATAGTATGCCATAGCTCTATCCCTGTAGAAAATTGATGAAACATAATTTGTTAGATAAAGCCTATAAGCATTGCATAAACCACGGTTATCGTTTTACAGAGCCAAGAGAGCGTGTTCTCAAAATATTAGTGGATGAGGGAATACCTCTTGGTGCTTATGATATACTGCAAAGATTATCAATGGAAATTGAGAACCCCAAACCACCCACAGTCTATCGTGCTATTCAATTTTGGCATCAAGAAGGATTTATTCATTGCATTGATAGTCTTAAATCTTATGTTGCTTGTATGCATGGACATCATGTGGGGCAAGCCCAATTTCTCATTTGCAATCAATGTGATTTTGTTAAAGAATTAGAGTGTATTGTTGATTTTACTTCTGTAACAGAGTCTGCTAATTCTATTCAGTTTTCAATTATAAATTGTACTGTCGAAATTAAAGGATTATGTGCTAATTGTAATCTTGCTAAATTAGGAATTAGTCCCTAAAGGATTGAATAAAGTTTTTATGCCTCAAGAGTTTTTTAACCTATTTAGAAAGGCGATTGTTAACTGTGATATTGAAACGGTTCAAAACTATATTGACGAGGCCAATAATAAGGGTTATCACCTAAATCAGAATGATCCTAAAACAACATTCACACTATTGCATTTTGCTATTACAAAAGCAACGAAACACAATGAAGACCAAATGATACAAATAATAGACTTATTACATATCAGTGGAATTGATGTAAATCGTCCTACAATTGACGACTTTCATTTTGTACCCTTGCATACTGCGGCAAGAAGACTGCTTCCAAATATAGTAAAATGGTTATTAGATCACGGTGCAGATAGAACTATTAAAGACATAAAAGATACCAAACCTTATCAAACTGCACTTGATTATATTGAAATTCTCTTGAATGCACCCACTGACAACAAAGATAGGTTAGAGGAGATGGTTGATATATTAGAAACGTATGCTATTTCACCCAATGAACCAAATTTTCCCTGGGGTTTGTGTCATATTCTATAATCCTCCGTTGATTTTATTTTGCATAATCTCAGATTTAAACCTAATATTTAAAAGGAGGATATAGTAATGAAATTATTTGTAAATCTCATAGTGTTATTGTTACTAGTTGTTAATACGCAAGCATTTGCAGTACGAATGCTCTCTTATCCTGTCGATCAACCTCCAGAATGTAACCAAAGCTATGATAATACTCCAGAGCCTAAGTCAATTAAGCAAGTTTTATTTTCTTTTAGGCAATTATGCTTGCATAGGGGGGGAGTGCGTGTAACACATAAAGAAGTCACTTCCGGAAATTCTACGGAACCAATTAATGAAATACTTAGTTGCATTGGAGAAAATCCAACCGACTACACATTATTTAATTGTACATTCCCCTCAAGAGCTAAATAGTTATGCTAAGGTAAGTGGATTATGAAATCAACTATACAAAATATACTTATTCTTATTTTAATGCTTTTTGGCTTGTCATCCTTTGCCGATAAAATATCTATTAAAGGTGAACCTGCCGTTTTAGCTAGGATTGGGGATGTGTATTATGTTCCTAGTACATATGTAACGAGCATCGATTACAATTATGTGACTATAGAAAACTCGAAAAAAGTATGTTACGTAAAGCCACAAACTAATCTAAGTGCATTAAATGTAAGAGTGATTAATGTAAATATTAAAGGTCTTCGAAGCCAATGGACTTGCTATAATTATGATGAGACCTATTTCATTGCGACTCCATAACTAACAAGTTAGATTATTATTTAAAATAGAAAAAGAAGGCCGTTATCATGAAAATGCAATTCTTTAAAAAAAAAATTCTTCTGAGGCCATTGAAAAAACGATAAGAAAATCATTTGAGCACTTTAATTTTGATTATTTTAAATCTCTATTTTGCGAAAATTATATTACTCAATGGATAGATGGAAAAAAACCTTTTAAATCTCTTGATGATTTTTTTCAAAAAAATTACCTTGATGAACAGACTAATACTTTTCTCTATGGACTATCTACTTTACCCTCTGTTGAAGAAGGAATTACCTTTACCTGGATCAATCAATTACATGATTTGGGTATCCACCAGTTAGCTTATGAAAAAACTGATGAAAAAGGAGAAAAAATTCTTATTTCTAGTTTTGCATCATCTTTACGTTCCGAGCCGTTAAATCTAGGTTTGCCAAATCCGCCCATGATCCATATTACGGGAGCTAATGAAAAAGCAAGTCCTGAGGGAATTCAAACATTAGCGAATGACTTCAAAAAAATGGATTGTCTCTTTCATTTTACTGTTGAAGGTAATGAAGATGAATACTATGCAGATACAAAAGAGGCTGTTGTGCGTTATCAACAGAGTTTTGAATGTTTTAAACAAAACAAAACGCTTATTAAGCTTATAATCAAAAAATCTCAAGTTGATCCGAGTTATCACTTTGTTCATCCAAACGATGAAAACTTTGAACAAGTATTGTCAATGAATAGCGCAATAAAAAAAACCGCAGAAATTTCGAGTAGTTTAACAACACTTGTCAGCTATTATTTATCCGATAGTTATAATTATCAATTGAGATTATTAGCTGAAGAACTAATTTATGAATACAATCAATCCATAAAAAATGCACAAAATGCAAAAGAGGAAATTATGTGCATTATTAAATTAGTCAAGGGATTGCTCAATCTGCATGTATGGTTGGATGGTAATGGTCGTTTGTGTGCCCATCATTTAACGAATTTGTTATTGATTCAGAACACGCTTTATCCCACTATGTTAGAACATAATTGTTTTGATGCTTATACCCATGAGGAGTTATACGAAAGAATAAGCAAGGGCATGAATAAATTCAGATCATATTTGAATAATGACATAAATAATCTAATTTTTTTCAATAAAAAAAATGCTCAGCTTAAAGAAATCATTACAAATCAGAAAAAAAATTACACAATAAAAAACGATTTAGCTCAAATAGAAACATATTTGATGAAAAATAATATGGAAAAAGTTAATAGTTACTTCAAACGAAATGCTAAAAAGCCACCGCTAAAGTTACTCTCATCGACAATAAGGATGTTAGGATGTAATGAAAAAATAGGTTTAACCATTTTTTTTGAATATTTTAAAAAACATCTCAAGTTAATTGTTATAAAAGATGAAGTTAACTCAATTTCTATCGATAAAAGATCATTTTTTAGGTTTGTGTTAGATCAAGCTTTAAGTTTAGGAAATAAAAATTTATTTTCACAAATAATTGATCATTTCATAAAAAAAGATCCGGATTTATTTGACTCCAACATATGTTTTAAGATTCTTTCATGTGGAGACAATGAATCATGGATAAAAATACAAGATGTCTTTGAAAAACAAATGCTTAATGAATTAGATAAAAAAAATTTCA